>CAYGZI010000093.1:0-13033 GCA_964354245.1 uncultured Planctomycetaceae bacterium | reverse complement strand
AGTATCTCGCTAGCAGTAATGTGCCTCCGCATCCAAGTACCTTGCCGAGAACCGTCCGAGGATCGAGCTGGACGAGAACAACCAGCGGGTCCGGCAACAGATCGACCGGGAGCGCCAGAGCCAGATCGACGTGCAGAACAAGCTTGCGCAGAAAGTGGACGAGTTCCGCGAGCTGGTGCACGACCGGCGATTCCCGGAGGCGGAGGTGGTTGCCAAGCAGGCTTTGGAGCTGGCCCCGGACGACAAGGTGGCGCAACTCCTGGTGACCGAGGCGAAGATGCTCCGCCAATACGACCTCCAAATGAGGATCAAGGGCGAGAAGGAAGAGGGCTTCCTGGACACGCTGGCGGAAGTGGAGAAGTCCGCCATCCCGTTCTCCGACGGCAGGCCGTACGTGTTTCCGGACGCCAAGACGTGGCGGGAGGTGACGGGCCGGCGGGCCAAGTACGGCAAGGAGCAGGGCCGGCGGCTCTCGGAGCGGGAGTTGGAGATCCGGAACAAACTGAGGACGCCGGTGCAGCTCCAGTTCGACAACGCGCCGTTGAGCAAAGTGATCGACACCTTGGGCCAACTGGCGGGAATCAACATCCACCTGGACCCCCAGGGCCTGGCCGAAGAGGGCGTCAGCACCGACACGCCGATCAACAACCTGGATCTCCGCCAAGAGATCAAGCTGGAAAGCGCCCTGAACCTGATCCTCCACCCGCTCCGCTTGACCTACGTCATCAAGGACGAGGTCCTCAAGATCACCAGCGAGCAGGCCCGCAAGGGCGAGGTCTACCAGGTGGTCTACCCCGTGGCCGACCTGGTGATCCCGATTCCGAATTTCGTTCCGCACGGCGGGTTGGGGCTGGACGGGGCCTATCGGGGCGCGATGGCGAACGTGAACTACGGCGCGGCCGGCCCGTTCGCCAGCAGCACCGCCTCGCCGCTGGCCGTGGTGGCCAGCCGCGACGGCCGCCCCTCCACGGGCATGATCGACCCGTCGGTGATGGCGCAATTGTCCTCCAACAATCGCGGGAGCATTCCCAGCACGTTGCCGATCTCCAACAGTCCGGGCAATTTGGGCGGCGGGGCGCAGGCCGATTTCGACAGCCTCATCGACCTGATCGAATCGACGATTCAGCCCGATTCGTGGCAGGACACCGGGGCCGGGCAAGGGTCGATCGCTCCCTTCGAGATCAACCTCAGCCTGGTGGTCAGCAACACCCAGGAGGTCCATGAGCAGATCGTCGATCTGTTGGAGCAGTTGCGGCGCATGCAGGACCTGCAGGTCACCATCGAAGTGCGGTTCATCACGCTCAACGACAACTTCTTCGAGCGGATCGGCGTCGACTTCGACGCGAAGATCAACGACAACGTCGATCACCTGGGCATGAGCTTCGGCCGGATGACCGCGGTCGGAACCCCCGGCAACAACACGACCGGCACCGCCCCGACGCGCGACATGCGACAGACGATGTTCAAGGAGTTCGGACGCGAGTCGAGCGCGACCATCGGCTGGAACGGCCCGGTCGGCGACTTCACGGCCGATCTCGACATCCCGTTCACGCAGGGCAGCTTCGGCTTGGGGGTCCCGCCGCTGACGAGCAGCTTCGATGCGGGGGCGGGCTTGCAGACGGGGTTCGCCATCCTCAGCGACATCGAGGCCACGTTCTTCATCAATGCCGCCCAGAGGGACCAGCGCACCAACGTGCTCCAGGCCCCCAAGGTCACGCTCTTCAACGGCCAGCAGGCGTTCGTCTCCGACACCTCGCAAAGCCCGTTCGTCGTGAGCGTGATCCCCTACGTCGGCGATTTCGCGTCCGCGCAGCAGCCGGTGATCGTGGTGCTGTCGGAAGGGACGTTCCTCACGGTCCAGGCGGTCGTCTCGCCCGACAAGCGCTTCGTGAGGCTCACGCTGGTGCCCTTCTTCAGCCACATCGGCAAGGTCGATACGTTCACCTTCCAGGGCTCGACCACGACCATCAGCGACACCTCGACGGAAGGCGTCCAGGACACTCCCAACGACAGCACCAAGAAGAAGAACGCCCGCGAAATCCGCACCGAAGGCACGACCGTGCAGTTGCCCACCTTCTCGTTCGTGACGGTGACCACCACGGTGAGCGTGCCCGACGGCGGCACGGTGCTCATGGGCGGCATCAAGCGGCTCAGCGAGGGGCGCAGTGAGGCCGGCGTGCCGATCCTCAACAAGATCCCCTACCTGAACCGGCTCTTCAAGAACGTCGGCATCAGCCACGACACGCAAAGTCTGATGATGATGGTCACGCCGCGGATCATCATCCAGGAAGAGGAAGAGGCCGCTCTGCTGGGCACCCAGCCGAGGTCGTGAGCTCTCGAAATCACGCGGAGGCGAGCTCCCCGAGCTGCTTGGCCAGCCGCTTGCGCGCCACGTGCAGCCGCCGCTTGATCGTCCCGACCGGCGATTGGAACTCGCTGCTCATCTGGACCAGCGACTGACCCCGCAGGTAAAACGCCACCAGGGTGTCCCGGTCCAGATCCCCCAGCCGGCTCAGGCCGGCGTGGACCTGGCGGACCCTTTCCCGGGCAAGGACCCTGCTAAGAGGGGTCTCCCGCTCGACGGAGCCGGCCGCAAACTGGCCCGCCTCCGCGCAGACCTCCGGCCTGCGGCGCACCGTGCGATTGACGGCCATGCGCCGGGCGATCGACCGCAGCCACGCGCCAAAGCAGAGCGGGTTGCGCAACTGGCGGATTTTGCGCATCGCCTGGCAGAAGACCTCCTGGCACAGCTCCTGGGCTTCCGCGTGGTTGCCCAGCGAGCGCAGGGCCGAGGCGTACACGACCCGGCGGAAGTGCTGGAACAGGGGATCGAACGCCTCCCGATCCCCTTGCTGCGCAGCCTGGACCAGGTTGGCGAGTTGCTGATTGTCGAAGATGGTCGATTGCGAGGTAAGCGTCATGGTTCTCTCCTTCGGAAGGAGGACAGGCATTCTTGCCTGTCAGAGGTCAGGCATTCTTGCCCGGCAAACGCGTGTGCCCTGCAAGGCACTCCCGATCCCGCCCGCCTAAAGGCGGGACTACGAACGGGACTACAACGCGCCGGCCGGGTCACGCCGTCTCGACCAGGGCCCGCGGATCAGTAGGACGACTCTGAAAGTCGTCCCACTCCGCCTGGCAGACAGGAATGTCTGCCCTCCTGGCAGGAGGTGCTGGGGACTAGCCCCTAGCGCCTATGAACTCCTGCCTGGGCACCCAACCGTGGGGCAGGATGGCAACCTGCCGCCACGTCCGCCTGGGCGATATCTCCCGGCGGACGGGCGCATGGGCCATCGCCCTGCGGTCGAGGGGCGCGTGCAAAGAAACCGCACAGCCCGGCGCAGGGACCCGCGGTGCAAGGCCAATCCGGTCGCGACGACCCGACCCTGCCCCTTATTGAGGACTTGGGCTTTCCGGCCGACGATCGTGTGGATGAGCCGATCCATGGGAGACCTCTGCGCTGGTAGCGCGGTTGGAGAGAACGAAAGAAAAAAACGCCCGCCCCTTGTGTCTCTAGACACCTAAGAGAGCGGATAAGTTCGTGGATAATTCCAGGAATTCGCGGAAAGGGGGCCAATACCCCCATAGAGCATGGTTGAATATACCTAGTACTGAGTACTCAGCGTTCAGCACACGGCTCAGACCGCTTGTTCCTCCGGGGGAAGCCGCAACTCCGATTGTATCACGGGCGGGGGCCCCGAGCAAACGCAAGGTGAAACCCGAGTTTTCCGGAGATGTGTTGACGCGGAAGAGCCGTCTGGGTATACTTCCCTAGTGCGCTATGGCCCTAATGCACTAAGGATGTCTCATGCGTATCGATCCCGGCAGCCACGTGCCGATCTACCTGCAAATCGCCGACGCGGTCCGCGCGGCCCTGGCCGCCGGCGTGTATCGGCCGGGCGACGTGCTCCCCTCGTTGCGGACAATGGCCACCGATATCCACGTCAATCCCAACACGGTCCAGCGCGCCTACGACGAATTGGAACGGGAAGGTCTGATCTATCCGCAGCGCGGCAGGGGACTGTTCGTCGCCGAGCAGGCCATCGCGTATGCCCAGTCGCGTGCGGGGGACGGCGTGCGCCGGGCGCTTGACGAGGCCATTCGGGCAGGTCGAACGGCCGGCATGACTGCCGGGCAAATGCGAGGGATCTTCCATGCCGCCTTGGAAGGCATCGCCCAAGAAGGGACCAAGCCCTGATGAACACTCCAGCCCACAACGGCCCCGAAAAAATGGGGACTGGCTCCGAGCGCCCGCACGAAAACCGCGGCAAGACGGCATCCGGCGAGGTGCCTGTCCCCATTTTTTCCGGCCCGGCGATCGAGCTTGTCGGTTTGACCAGGCGGTTCGGCCGCACTCTGGCGGTGGACAACCTGTCGCTTGAGATCCCACGGGGCAGCACCTTCGGGTTGCTGGGCCCCAACGGGGCGGGCAAGAGCACCACGATCAAGATGCTGATGGGTATGCTGTCGGCGACGGCCGGATATGCCCGGGTGCTGGGGATCGACGTTCGAGCCGACCCAACGCAAGTCAAGCAGCGGGTGGGCTATGTCCCGGAGACGCACCACATCTACCGTTGGATGCGCGTGCGCGAAGTCCTCGGTTTCTGCAAGTCGTGTTTTCCTTCGTGGAACGACAAGACTTGCCGGGAGATGCTCGATCTGTTCGGCCTGGACCTGGCGAAGAAAGTCAAGCACCTCTCGAAGGGAATGCTGGTGAAGCTGGCGCTCTTGGCGGCGGTCTCGCACGAGCCGGAGGTGCTGTTGCTGGATGAGCCGCTCTCGGGCCTGGACCCGATCGCCCGCGAGGAGTTTCTCGACGGGGTGCTGCGCACGATCTGCGATCGGGGGCAGACGGTGCTGATTTCCAGCCACATGCTCGACGACGTGCGGCGGCTGGCCGACACGGTGGGGATTCTCTACGAGGGGCGGCTCTTGCTCCAGGGCAATCTCGACGCGCTCTTGACCTCGACCAAGCGGATTTGCGCGACGCTCCGCGACGGCTGCCGGCCCACGGAAGCCCCCGAGGGGACGATCTGGCAGCGGGTTCAGGGCCGGGAATGGACGGTCACGGTGCGGGACTTCTCGCCGGAGAAGGTGCAGAAGGTCCAGGCGATCGACGGCGTCGAGCAGGTCCGCGTCGTGGACCTGGGCCTGGAGGAGCTATTCAAGGATCTCATCCGAGGGCAAAGGGTAGTGCCATGACCATGAGATGGCTGTTGTGGAAAGACTATCGACAGAACCGGCTGATCGTGTACACGGCGCTGGTGTTGCTGCTGGCGCCGCACCTGGTGGCCCTCTACGCCGCGTGCAGGGCGAAGGAGTTCCTCGGTCTCCCCGCCGAACCGCGATGGGAGCCGTATTTCGGCGTATCGTGTGTCTACAGCCTCGTGATATCCCAGGTAGCGGTTGCCCTGATCGGTGGAAACGCGATTGCAGGGGAACGGGGCGATCGCTCGGCAGAGTTCTTGTTTTCTTTGCCGATTGCGCGGGGAAGACTGCTCGCCAGTAAGCTGCTCTTGGCGCTGAGCGTCGTCGCCGTCGTCTGGCTGGTAAATGCTCCCACGCTTTGGTACTTGGCCAAAACGTCACCAATCAGGTGGGGAGTATTTGGTCACGAGTTCCGTATTGAGCTCTTTACGAACACCGCGATCACGGGGCTGACGTTCTTCTGCGTCGCCTGGTTCTTGTCGTCGCTCATTGGCAGTCCTGCGTACGCCGCCTGTCTAGGGCTGCTCACTCCGCTGATTGTGATGGTCGGCATCGCGTATGCGGATTCCTTGTACTTGTTCGAATCGCGCATCGGCCCTCTTACGCTCGAATTCCGGTGGCGGGCGATTTGCCTGACACTCTCCTTGCCGTGTTTCGCAGTCGGCACCTGGCACTATCTGCGGCGCGTCGAACCGTGAAAAGAGCTTCTGGTGGGACTGCGCTGCGCTTGTCCCACCCTACGGGCTATCCGACGGGGGTCGGCGAGTGCCAGTCGCCGACGGAGTCGAGCGGCGGAATGCCGCTGCCGCGCCCCGCGGGCGCGTCGCTCGCCTCGCGGCCGGCCAGGTCGAGCGATACGTCGTCGTAGGGGTTGCTGCGGATCACGCCGCGCTTCTTGAGGCGGGCGTAGCAGAGCTTCTGTCCATAGAGGAAGACCTTCTCGACGTCTTCGGGGCCGAAGCAGAGCGTCGTCGTTCGGCGATCCTCCATCAGTTCCGCGAGCCGGCGGCGGTGCGCCGCGTGTACGTCGGCGACGGATGCCTTGGGCACGCTGAAGAGGATGAGCGGGCCCTCGAACGTCTCTCTCGGCAGCGCAAGATTGCCGGTTTCCAGGTACGTCAGGTCCTCCATGACCGATACGAAGCAGCAACACCGCATCGACTGCCACGGCAGGGGCTTGGCCCAGGAGATCTCGCCGATCGCGTCTCCCTCGGCGTTGATGAAGACGCGGGCGAAATGCTCGCTTCGCTCCTTGAGGCGGAAATCTCCGACCGGGCGGAATCCTAGCGATTCAAAGTCGGGGGTGTGCCGCTCGAACCACTTCCGGGCGGCGGCCGGCATTTCGTCTGCGGAAACCGGCCGGAGCCGGATGATCTCCAGACAGCGCCCGGTGAAGTCGCGGAACACGATGCCCAACATCACCAGCGGCGGCACGAGCAGTATTAGAATGGCTGCCGCGACCGGAGCGAACAGCAGCAGGATCGGGCCCGAAGTCTCGGACAGGGCGCCGACGCCCGCGAGCGCCACCACCAGCGCTAACGTAATCAGGTGCCGGCGGCTCAGCATCCCCAGCAACGAGCCCTTGGGACTCAGAAAGCGGCGGATCCCCCAAAGCGCAGCGCCCGAAAGGACCGCGGCGATGGGAACCCCGAGCCAAAGCGCGGGGATGGGCGTCAGGTAGAATGCAATCGCGTAGATCCGGCCGCTGGCGGCGACTGCCGTCTGGCAGCGGGCAACGCCCTCGGGGGCGGGCCACTTCAAGTCCCAGCGGCCGGCGGTGAGGACGTAGATTCCGCCGGCGCCGGCGGCGCACACGTCGCCGCCCAGCTCGCAGACGGCGTCGATTGGACCGTTGCTGGGGAGGCCCCCTTGCCCACCGCCGAAGCGGCCGGAGCTGGCAGCGCTCTCGGCGACCCAGAGGAGGTCGAGCCCGTCGCGGAACCAGAGCTTTGCGCCGGCATGGCCGAGCAGCTCGACGTTGCCCAATGGCGTGTTGGCCGATTTGACCGGGGCCCAAGCGCCATTGGCGCCTCGCCAGACGGTTTTCGCGCAGAGCCAAAGGCTGCCGTCGTGCGCGGCCACGAGGCTCGGGGCGTCGAAGGGCTTGTCCGAGTCCCAGGCGGCGTCGGCGATCGTGGCCCGCAGTCCGGCCACCTCCCATTTCGCGTGGTCCCAGGTGCGGAGGACGCCGTCGTTGCCGAGCACCCAGACGGCCTTCCCGCTTGCGGCCAGGACGTGGTCGGCTGCCGCCTGCGGGATGGGTTGGCCCTGCCAGCGCTGGCCGTCGAAGTACACCAGCTTGTCGTCGATTGCCGCCCAGAGCCGATTGCCGACGACGGAAAAATCGTGGCGCGGGCTGCTGCGGCGGGTGCCGAACGTGTCATGGCGGAAAACCTCCCAGCTCCCGCTGCGCCAGCGCGCCAGGCTGCCCCACATTTGCGTCCTGGCCCAGAGGGTGCCGTCGGCGGATACGGCGAGTTGTTCGGGCGTGCCCGGCAACTCGCCCAAGCTCTGCCACTCGGCAGCGGCGCCTCCGGCCGGGACTTGCACCAATCTGGTGTGTGACCGGAGGATGACGAACACCGAGACTGCGGTCATCGCGGCCATGAATCCCATGAACACCGGCACGAGCACGATCGCCGCGAGGTAAAGTCGAAGCCGAGGGACGGGACGGGGCTGCCGCGTGTCTTGGCATTTCATGGAACGACTCGCTGTTGAGGAGAGGGTTTTCCTGGGCCGCGGAACGGGTGGAGTCTTGAACCCGCGGGCGGGTTGAGACTCCAAGCAACCCTAGCCCGGACGGCGGGGTCGGGAGAACCGCGCGGAACGGGTGTGGCGCGTCACGGTTCTCTGCGCGGGTCCAGATCAGACGGTTGCCCGCGTGGTGACGGCTGAAGCGATTGGGAGGAGGCAGGCGCGGTCCTCTTACGACCGATTTCGGCCCGTAGCGGTCTTCCAGCATCCGAGGGATATTGGCTGGCCGCTCACTCCCTCGCGGAGGCGAAGCGGAGTTTCGCAACGAGAGGGCAGAATACGGAAGTTATCATTTGCCGGTTCCTAAGAAGTCAACTTCCTTGCTCTCTTCGCGCCATAGATCGCCGAGCTGCCGACGCAGATCCAGCCAGAAATCCCCCAAAGGTTTATGAACATACACGATAATGTGGTCCTTTTCGCCTGCGGTGGTGCTCTCCAGGATCTATGCGCCCCGTTGACCGATGCCCCGCAACTTCTCCCACCACTCGTCCGACCATGGCCACCGTGGTGTGAGCTTCTTGCAGGCCTTTTCCACGGGCAGCCCAGAGAGGGCCCGCACGAATTGAGCTTGCTCCGGATACCTCTCGTAACTGTCGATGGCGTTCGCCAGGTCAGTTAGCGCCCTCCGGCAGCAGATCGGGAACTGTGCCACGACAACTGCTCCTAACAGGGGTTTTTGGCAACCGTTCACGGGGTCCTTGCCTTTGTCGCGGCTCCCGGGACCCCACTGCAGTATCCGCACGCGTCTGATTCTCGTTCGAGTTCTCGGCCTTGTCAACGTCACGGCTTCGTGGGCATGGCCTTAACGCGATGGTCGACGCTTACCTGTACGATGCCCGACATGGCCACGAGGACGTGGCCATGCCACCCGACCTCTCGCGTGGACGGGAGAGGGGAGCAGGCGGGCCCTCACCCTGACCCTCTCCCAGAGGGAGAAGGGACGTTGCGAAGGTCGAAGCCGAAGTAGCCGGCTGCGTTGTGGTAGCAGATGTCCTGGACCATGCCGCCGATCAGGGCCAGGTCGTTGGGCAGGAGGCCCTGCTGGATCTCCGTGCCGAGGACATTGCAGAGGATGCGGCGGAAGTACTCGTGCCGGGTGTAGGAGAGGAACGACCGGCTGTCGGTGACCATGCCCACGAAACGGCTCAAGAGCCCTTGATTGGAGAGCGAGAGGAGTTGGCGCTCCATGCCGTCTTTCTGGTCCAGGAACCACCAGGCGCTGCCGAACTGGATCTTGCCGGGGATGCCGCCGTCCTGGAAATTGCCGATCATCGTGGCCAGCACGTCGTTCTGGGCCGGGTTGAGATTGTAGAAGATGGTCCTGGCCAGACGCTCTTGGCGGTCCAAGCGGTCGAGAAACCGGGCCAAGGGCCGGGCCACCGGGAGATCGCCCATCGAGTCGAAGCCGGTGTCCGGGCCCACGGCTTGGAACATCCGCGTATTGTTGTTGCGCTGGGCGCCGAGGTGGTACTGCTGCGTCCAGCCCTGCTGGTGGTCCATCAGGGCGAACTCGTAGAGCATGGCCGATTTGAACTTGGCGATCTGGCCGGGACCGCACCGGCGGCCGTCGCGGAGGCTGCGGAAGACCGTGCTGATCTCGCCCTCGGTGTAGTCCTCCGCGTACATTGTCTCGACGCCGTGGTCCGACAGGCGGCATCCCATCGCGTGGAAGAAATCGTGACGCCGGCGGAGCGCATCCAAGTAGCCCTGGAAATCGCGGATCTCCACGTTCGCCGCCTCGGCCAGCCGATCCACCCAGGCGCTAAACGCCTCCGGCAACTCGACCGCCATCCCCTTGTCGGGCCGAAACGCGGGCAGCACGCGGATGGGAAACGACTGGTCCGCGGCGAGGGCCCGATGATGCCGGAGGTCGTCGGCCGGATCATCCGTGGTGCAGACGAGCACGACGTTCATCTGGCGCATGATCCCGCGGCAGGAGAACTCCGGCGTGGCCAGCAGGGCGTTGCAGCGGTCCCAGATGTCGCGGGCCGTGTCCGGATTGAGCAGGCGGTCGCCGATGTCGAAGGGGCGCTTCAGTTCCAGGTGGGTCCAGTGGTAGAGCGGGTTGCGGAGGGTCTTGGGCACGGTCTCGGCCCATCGCTGGAACTTTTCCCAGTCGGAGGCGTCGCCGGTGATGCACCGCTCCGGGACGCCGTTGGCCCGCATGGCCCGCCACTTGTAGTGGTCGCCGTAAAGCCAAATCTGGGTGAGGTTTGCGAAGCGGTGATCCTCGGCGATCTGCTGCGGGGGGAGATGGCAGTGGTAGTCGAGGATGGGCATCGTCCGGGCATACTCGTGGTACAAGCGGACGGCGGAGTCGTTTTGCAGGAGGAAGTTGTCGGTGATGAAGGCGTCGGTCATGGCGGGCATCCCTGTCACTTGCTATCGCCCCATCCGATTCGTGTCATATCAGCCCAACCGGCACGGCGTAGACGCCTTCGGCCAGCGGCAGGTACTCCGGACAAAGACACACTACACCCCCTTCGCCGACGGGAAGCTGGCGTTTCTTAAGCGAGGCCATCGTGCCGACCCACGATCGCTGGGGAGTGGCGGACCGCTTGACCTCCAGCGGGTGAAGCGATCCATCGCGGACCAAGAGAAAGTCGATCTCCTTGCCGTCCTTGTCGCGGTAGTGATAGATCTGCGGCGACTGCATCCGGTGCCACCAGCTCTTCAGGAGTTCGGCGAGCACGTAGGTCTCGAGCATCGGACCCGCCATGGCGCCCGCGGCGAGGGTCTCCGGCGACGACCACTCGGTCAGATAAGCGCACAGGCCGGTATCGAGGCAGTAGAGCTTGGGCGTCTTGACCAGCCGCTTGGTGAGATTGGTGTGGTAGGGCGGGAGCAAGAACACCTGGAAACTGGCCTCCAGCACCGAGAGCCAGCTCTTCGCGGTATTCACGCTCACGTCCACGTCACGCGCCAGCTCGGTGACGTTGAGCAACTGGCCGGTCCGTGCCGCAGTCGCCTTCAAGAATCGCAAGAAAGCGCTCTCGCTGGCCACGTGGGTCAGGTCGCGCACGTCCCGCTGAAGATAGGTTTGGAGGTAGGAGCTGTAGAACAAGTCGCGATCCTTGACCGGGCCAGCCACCAGGCCCGGGAAGGCGCCCAGCCAGATGTCGCGGAAGACCTCGGCGGCGTCCGAGCGGACAGCCGTCTCCTGGCGCGCGGCAAGAAGCGGGCCCGTGGGGAGAAACGGTTCCGCGTCGAGGCGGCCCCGGTGCCTTTCCCGGCCGGAGAAACCGAGCAAGTTGACGATGCCCACCCGCCCCGCCAGGCTCTCAGAGACGCCCTTCATCAAGGCGAACTGTTGGGAACCGGTGAGCCAGAAGGCCCCGGGCGTGGCGTCCGAGTCAACCGCCATCTTGATGTAGGGCAGGAGGCCGGGGGCATACTGGATCTCATCCAGAAGAAGCGGCGGCGGAAACCGCTCGAGGAACAGCCTCGGGTCGTCGTTGGCCAGGGCACGCGACGTGGGATCGTCCAACGTGACGTAGGTCCGGTCCGGCCCACAGAGATGCTCAAGCAGCGTGGTCTTGCCCGCTTGGCGTGGTCCGGTCAGTAGGAGCACGCGGAACTGGCCGGAGGCCTCGGGCCAGCGTTGTTCGAGAGTCCGGGCGTAGTACATGCCTGGGGCCTCGGCCATTGTGCAATCCGAGTAAAGGATAGCCGACATCAGGCTGATCGTCAAGTGGCCCGAAACCATGCCCGTGCGGATGCGGGACCGGCGGCGGCCACAAAAAAACCCCGCCGCTCGCATCAGGCGAAACGGCGGGGCCGGAACAGAGAAGAGGCCAAACGTCGGTTAAGGCGTCCCTATGATGAATGAAGGAAAGATGACAATCGGCCTCAATGACACGCGTGGAATGCCGCCCGAAGGCCATCGTGGCCTCTCTCGCCTCCCATGATACCAAACGTAACGCGTTTGTCCATACTCCGCGTCGAAAAAAAACGCGTTTCCGCCGTCCCGGCCCGCGGAGGCCGCCAAGCCCAAGGCAAGGTCCCCGTTCTGCCCATAACATACGGTCGAGTATAACCCCTATGGAGGGCACGTCGTCGTGCCTGAGCCGACTCGTGGCAGTCTGAGGGACTTGAGAGGTCGTATCTGCCCTGGGATCCGACACGTGCAGGGTGCCCGGCCGCCAGGGGCTCGTTGCAGGCCGCCCGGACACCCCTATAATCTAGGGGGGAGGTCCCCTGAAGCGGTATCATTGTTCCATTGGAGGGTCGCAGTGCCGGAGTACCTTGAGGTTTGCGAAAACGCGGTCCGCCGCGCGGGGGCCGTGCTGCTGGATCTGATCGGGCGAGCGAAAGTCCGCCTCAAGGGCCCGTCGGACTTCGTCACGGACGCCGACATTGCGGCCCAGGAGGCGATCCGTCAGACCGTGCTGGGGGCCTTTCCGGATCATGCGTTGGTGAGCGAAGAAGATGGACCGGGCCAGGCCGCGTCGGCGCCGGCCGGCCCATACCGATGGATTGCCGATCCCCTGGACGGGACGACCAACTTCGTCCACCAAGTGCCGTTTTTCAGCGTGTCGCTGGCCCTGGAGCGGAGCGGCGAGTTGCTGGCCGGCGCGGTGTACGACCCATCGGCCGACGAGTGTTTCACGGCTGCGGCCGGAAAAGGGGCGTTTCGCAACGGCTCGCCGATCCGGGCGAGCCATGTGGGCAGCCTTGGGGACGCCTTGGCGTCTGCGGGATTTCCGGTGGTCGTCCAGCCGGAGTCCGCGGACCTGAGGATGTTCTTGGAGGCAGTAGCCGTCTGTCAGTCGCTGCGGCGGACCGGCTCGGCAGCGCTGAACCTGGCCTACGTGGCGGCCGGCCGGTTTGATGCGGCCTGGTCGTTCAGCACGAAGATCTGGGACGTGGCTGCGGGGGCGCTGCTGATCCGGGAGGCGGGCGGGGTGATCGTCGCGTCGGACGGGCGCAGCTCGCCACTGAAAGACGGCACCTACCTGGCCGCAGCCACCCCGCGGTTGCACGCCGAGCTGGTCGAGTTGGCCCGCCGGGCCGTTGGCCGCGAGTAACCAACCGTGGCGATCTAGCACCCGATCGGGGGGGCGTTCTCCCCTTG
>CAYGZI010000092.1:9015-13053 GCA_964354245.1 uncultured Planctomycetaceae bacterium | reverse complement strand
ATGAGCACCGGATAGGCAAAAAGTCCGGCATCGGCCGTCACACCCCTGGCCTTCTTGTCCTTGTAGGCGTGGCACCGTTCCAGGAGCCCGATCGGGGCCCCGGTCATCAGGAGCCAGCACAACTCGGAGACCTCGGGCACGTCGGACTGGACGAAGAGCGTAGCCCGGTCCGGGTCCAGGTCCAGGGCCAAGAGGTCCAGGGCCGCGTCGAGCGTGTACTGGGCGAGCGTCGGACCGTCGCGGACCGTGGTCAGGGCGTGCAGGTTGGCGACGAAGTAGAAGGCGCCGTCCGGTGCGCCCTGCAGGTCGATGTACTGGCGGATCGCCCCAAAGTAGTTTCCCCAGTGGAAACGGCCCGTCGGTTGGATGCCGGAAAGAACGCGCATGGATAGAGTAGACAGTAGATAGTAGACGGTAGACAGTAGACGGAATTCAACCTTCATAAAGCCGCGACCGCTGGTCGCGCTCTCGTTGGACGCCACCGCCGCTCGCGGTCTTGTTGGGCGCGACCACCGGTCGCGGCTTTATTCCCCGAAGTCTAGCGTCCCGACCACGTCGGCGACGCACTCGGCGTCCAACTCCGCCAGGGCGGCCGGGAGCGCTTCGAGGATTTCGATGCTCACCCCAGGATTATAGAAGTTCGCCGTGCCAACCTGAACCGCCGTCGCCCCGGCCACCAGAAACTCCATCACGTCATCGACCGAGGCGATGCCGCCAATGCCCACCACGGGGACCTTGACTGCCTGAGCCACCTGGTAGACGGCGCGCAAGGCAATCGGCTTGATGGCCGGGCCGCTCAGCCCGCCCATGCCGGCCCCCAGACGCGGCCGCCGCCGCCGCCAGTCGACGGCCATGCCTAGGCAGGTGTTGATGAGCGAGATCGCATCGGCCCCGCCGGCCTCGGCTGCCCGGGCAATTGCGGCGATATTGGTTACGTTGGGAGTCAACTTTACCAGGACCGGCAGCGAGCAGACCTTTCGCGTTCCAGAGACGACCCGTTGGCACATTCCCGCATCGGTGGCAAAGTCGATCCCCCCGCTGACGTTCGGGCAGGAGATATTCAACTCCAGCGCGGCCACCCCCGGCACCCCGTCGAGCCGGGCGGCCATCTCGACGAACTCCTCGTGGGTCTTGCCGGCAATACTGACCACAATCGGCGGGCCAAGGCCGGCCAAAAAGGGCATCTGGTGCCGGATGAAGGCTTCGATGCCGTCGTTGTCCAGCCCGATCGAGTTCAGCATCCCCGCGCAGGTCTCGACCGTTCTCGGAGGTGGATTGCCCGCCCGAGGGGTCCGCGTGATCGTCTTCGGAAGGATCGCCCCCAGCCGGGCGACATGCACCAGGCCGGTCATCTCCCGGCCGTAGCCGAAGGTCCCGGAGGCCACCATGACCGGATTGGCCAATCGCAGACGGCCGAGCTGGACTTCAAGGCGGATGGCGGTGGGATTCACGGGACAACGTCAAGCAGGTGCGGCGTTTATGCTGAAGCATAACCTACGGCTACGGCGTGCGGCAGACAAGTGCCGCTGCCCTCCCGAGAGGCAGGGAACGGGCGAGTCCCGCTTGCGGGGTATCTGCGCGGCCGCGTGGAGCACCGGCGAATTCGATCCGGGCGCCAATCAGTTCAGGCGCAAGTCAGATCAGATGATGCCGCCGTGAGTCCGGAACGGGGTGCAGTGATCCGGCTGGTCGAGGAACCATAACCTCTCCCACTCGTCGAAAATCAGGCGCAGGTTCTCTGACGTAAAGAGCAGTTCCTGCGTGCGGCGGCTCGGATCGGCGGAGTAGCCCGGGATGAGGCACCCCGCTGACGTGCATAGCAGCACGCCGCCCAGCGCGATACTCAGCAACTTTCGCATTACAGAACTCCTGCCTGAGGAACGATTTACCGCGCCACTGGCGCGCAGTGGCGATGCCGTGGCCGATCGCGCGCAAGGGCTTCGCCCGCGGCGCGCTCGGCGCTAAAGCATTTCGCTGTTGCGGGAAAGGTCGCGAAGCAGACGGGATACGCTTCGCTCAGGGGATAAGCTCGTTGGACTTCCGGGAACCGCCGTTCATGGTTGGGCCAGGGTGTGTAGCCTTGGGACGGAAACCGGATAGATATGACCGTTTGGGGGTAGGTCGCCCCCTCGTGGTGTGCTCGCCTCCTACGTTCGGTGCCCGGGACTGTAACCTTGCATTGCAGCGGCCGGTTCCGGAGTGCCCGTCGGGCTGGAATTGCCCGCTCTCGGATTCCCGGGCGCCCGGTCGCACGCGGCCTGACGGACAAGCTCGCGGACCTGCTCCTCCATCTCCTTGCCGGGCTTGAAAGTCACTACGTACTTCTCCGCCACGTTCACTTGATCGCCCGTCCGCGGATTACGGGCCTTGCGCGGCGCTCGTCGCTTCACCTCGAAAACGCCAAAATTCCGCAATTCAATCCGCCCCTCGGCCACGAGGGCCCGGACGATGGCGTCAAAGGTCTTCTGGACGATCTCCTTGGTCTTGAGCTGGGTCAGCCCGATTTCCTCGGAGATGGTACGAACGATCTCTTTCTTGGTCACGACTGGTTTCTCCTGTGAGAGAGGCCGCCGGGCCACTCCACCACAGTCCCTCCGAACGAACCGGTCACGCTCCAAGTGTAGGTGCCATAACAACTACAGTCAAGATCAATCGGCAGGACCAGGCCCCAATTCCGACAGGAAGACCTCCTGACGGGCGACGGCTCCGGCAAGAAGCGGTTTTCGGTAAGTGCTTATTGCCAAAGAGCTTAGCCACACAAGACCAGCCGCCAGGCGCGACGCAGCGGCGCAACTCATTATTGTGTAATGATTTACGCCACAGCCTTCCAGGCACCGCCGGGCTGAGGTCGGCTCGCCCGGCCCGACCGTGGCGGGCCGGGTAGCCGCATCCCTTTATCGGTCCGGGGGGCCGGAAAACTCTACCCAGCCGGCAAGAACGAGAAATGCGGCAGAAACGGATCGAATCCCCTCGCTCGAAGGGTCACACCCGGACGACCGCCGCCTGACGCTCGATCCCCTCCCGATCGACCAGCGGGCCGCGCCGAGTCCCGGGGCAGGCTTGCCGGGTCTCCTCCCACGTCTCCGGCGAACGCAGGTTCGACGCCCAGAACGGCCAAGTGCGGCACTGCGCCGGCCGAGCGTCGTAAACCATGCATCGGCGAGTGGCTTTGTCGAACAGGATGCAGTCGCCGTCGGCCCGTTCCGTGAGGCTCTTACGCTGGCCCACGGTCCGGACGAACGCGGCCTCGAACGCCGGCGTCTCCATGCCGAGGGCCGCCGCCAAGGCGTCGATCTCCGCCGCACGGACCCACACGTAGCCCGGATCCGCCGTACAGCACTGCCCGCATCCGAGACACCGGAATCGCAGGCCTTCGTAGTACCAGGGTCTTGAGGACATGGGTCGGTGCATGGGCAATCGGCAATCAGCAGTCAGCAATCCGCTTCCCCCTCAGCCGCCGATCTGGTACATCGGACGGTCGGTGCGTGCCAGTTCGCCGGCGTCGGTCCCGCGGCATTCCCTCTTTGCGCCCACGGCGGCGCGCACCAGCGCCGCCAGCTCCTCATCGGAGCCGCCATTCCGGAGGAGGGCCCGAACGTCCCACTCCTCACGCGAGAACAGGCAGTTGCGGAGATTGCCTTCGGCCGTCAGGCGCAGGCGGCTGCACCGGTCGCAAAACGGCCGGCTGACCGTGCGGATCAGTCCGATCCGGCCGCCGCCCTCGACGAACCGGTAGAGCGTTGCCGGGGAGCGGGAATCCGGTTCGACTACCCGTTCCAACGGCCCAATCCCATCGGCCAACCGCCGCAAGATCTCTGGGGCCGGGAGGACCATGTCGGCCCTCCAGCGGTCGTCTCCATCCAGGGGCATGAACTCGATGAAGCGGAGTTCCAGGCCGCGGCTTAGGGCAAAACGGGCCAGCGGCACCACGTCGGCCTCGGTGCGCCCGCGGATCGCCACCACGTTGAGCTTGACCTGGCGGAATCCGGCCCGGCAGGCCGCTTCGATCCCGGAAAGAACTTGCGGAAGCTCGTCGCG
>CAYGZI010000092.1:0-9005 GCA_964354245.1 uncultured Planctomycetaceae bacterium | reverse complement strand
TCGCGGCGGGCGAGTTCCTCGAATCGCCGGGGATCGAGCGTATCCAGGCTGACGTTCAGACGCTGAATCCCGGCAGCGCGCAACGCCTCGGCGTGCTGGCCCAGCAGGATCCCGTTGGTGGTCATGGCCAGATCGTCGATTCCCGGCACGGCGGCGACCATCTCGACCAGACGGCAGATCCCCTTGCGCACCAGCGGCTCCCCGCCCGTCAAGCGGACCCGGCGAATGCCCAGACGCACGGCGGCCCGCACAAACCGCTCGATCTCCTCGAACGTGAGGATGGCGTCGTGCGGCTTGAACGCGACCCCGCCGGCCGGCATGCAGTAGAAGCAGCGCATGTTGCAGCGGTCGGTCACGGAGACCCGCAGATCCGTGTGGACGCGCCCGAAGGAGTCGATCAGTGGACCGGCGGTACACAAGGGCTACGTCTCCTGCGCCGCCGCCGAAGGATCCAGACCCGGGTGGACCCACTGGCTGGTGCCGTCGGAGCGGTGCTCCTTCTTCCAGATGGGGACACGCTGTTTGATCTGGTCGATCAGCCAGCGGGCCGCCTCGAACGCGGGCTCGCGGTGGGCTGCGCTGGCGGCAATGGCGACGCTCGTCTCGCCGACCGGCAGTTGCCCGAGGCGGTGGACGATGGCACACTGGACCAAAGGCCAACGCCGACGGGCTTCGGCCTCCAACTCATCCAGGACCCGCTGGGCCATGGGGGCGTAGGCTTCGTACTCCAACATGCGGGTTTCGTGCCCCTCGGTCATCTCCCGCACGGTGCCGAGGAACAAAACGACCGCCCCGGCGCCCGGCGAACGGACGCCCGCGAGCACGGCAGGGACATCGATTGGGGAGTCGGTCAGTTGGATCATTGGCGTCACGGCCGCTTGCGGCTTAGCCCCATCGGACTTCATTTTACCCGCCGCTGACCGGCGGAATACAGGCTACGTCCGCTCCCGGGGGGATAACCGTCTCGTCGGAGGCGTAGCGGGTGCCCAGGGCGAACATCGTTTGACTCAGCAGGCCCGAGAGCTGGGGGACCTGCGCCCCCAACTGGCGGCGCAACTGTCCGACCGTCGCTCCTTGGGCGACCTCCAACTCGATCCAGTCTCGCCCAGCGGCCTGCCGGGCCATTGCGAAGAGCCGCACCCGCACCTTCACGTCACCACCAGCTCCTCTCCGGGACGGGTCAGGAGATTGGCGAACTGGGGCATCAGGCCGTACGCCAAGGCCAACAGCTTCAGGGGATGGACGGTCGGTTTGTCGGTCCCCTGTTCCATCTGGATCTTGCAGGCGCTGCACTCGGTGGCGCCTGCCTGAATGCCCGGGTCGCGCAAACGGCCGATCAGCCCCCAGCCCACCCGAAGGCTCGCGCGGTAGTTGCGCCGCAGCAGCCCGAAAGTCCCGGCCATTCCCGAGCAGCCCTCCTCAATCCGGGTCACAATCAGACCGGGGATCAGTCGCAGGAGGCTCTCGCCGGGCAAGCCGACCTCCAGCGCTCTGAGGCGGCAGGGCGCATGATAGCCCAATGTCGCGTGAATGGGCTGCAGGTCCAACTGAAGCTTGCCCAGGGCGTGCATTCTCCAGAGGTAGGTACATGCCTCGGAGGTGTTGCCGGCCACCAGTCGCGCGTCGTCGTCGTCCACCAGATTGGGGTATTCGCGGACCAGGCACAAAGCGGCGGCCGGCTCCGTAGTGACCACGTGGTAGCCTTGACGCACGGCTTCGGCAAGGACCGCGACGTTGCGCTCCGCCGCGCGGCGCGCGATGTCCAGGGCCCCGCAAGAGACGGCCGCCACGCCCGCCTGTTGCTGCTCCGGGGGCACGTAGACGGCGACGTTGTTGTGCTCCAGCACGGCCACCAGGGCATGGGCCAACTGCGGATCGAAGTAGTTGGCGTAGACGTCCAGGAACAGCGCGACCTTGTGGCCGGAGCGCCGCGAGGGGCGGGTCAAGCCGCGGCGGGCCGCACGCCGCAGGAAGCTCCGCCGCGCAATCCGCGGCAGCTTGCGCCCTTGCGCGATCCCCAGCGTCTTCTCCAGCAGCCACCGCACGCGCCGGCTGCCCAACGCCCAATTGGTCAGGAGGCTGAACCGCGAGCCCAGCCGGGCCAGAAGATCGAGCCGGGCCATGGCCCAATCGGAAAACCGCAGCCCCTTGGCCGCCACGTAGGCCCCTTTGCCCTCCAGCATCAGCTTGGGGATATCCACGCGGGCGGGGCACTCCAGCGCGCACGCATGGCAGTTGACGCACAGGTCCGCCACGGCCTTGAACTCGTCGCTGGACAGAATTCCCAGGTCCATCTGGCCGGTCAGCACGCCGCGGATCAGGTTCGCTTTCGCGCGGGGGGAGGCTTCCTCGCTGGGGAGGATCCGGAAGATGGGGCACATGCGCACGTCCGGCGCCTGCGAGCGGCACTCGCCGCACCCGTTGCACGTCCGGACCACGTCGGCCACCTGGGCCGGGTCCCAATTGAGCTGCAGCTCGATCAGGTTGCGCAAGAGCGGCCGGTCGTCCGGTCCCTGCGGAGACGGCGACCCGGCCGGAAGCGAGACCAGCGGCCGCAGGCCCGCGGTCATCGGACGCGGCTCGTCGGCCACGACCCGCCCCGGGTTGAGGATGTTCTTCGGGTCGAAGCCCCGCTTGATCTCCCGGAACAGCTCGTAGAGCGGGCCGCACTGGCGCTGGACGAACGGAGTGCGGCTCAGCCCGCAGGCGTGTTCGGCGCTGATGGTCCCGCCGGCGTCGAAGACCTCCGCGTACAGGTCTTCGGCCAGGCGCTCGACCTTCTGCACGTGTTCGGGGAGCGCGAGGTTCAAGAACGGCTGGATCTGCAACTGCCCCTGGCCGGCGTGGCAGAACATCGACGCGGTGACCTGGTGCCACTTGAGGACGTTCTGCACGCGGACGAGAAACTCGGGCAGCACGGCCGGCGGCACAGCCATGTCTTCCACCACGGGCACCGGCCGCGTGTCGCCCTTGAGGCGGTAGAGCGAAGGCGTCACCTTGTGCGCCAATTGCCAGAACAGGTCGATCTCGGAGGGGTCCAGCGCCTGGCGGCTCGCGAACGCCAACGGCTGCTTGACGAGTACCTGATCGACCAGCCGGTGCAGACGCTGGCGTGCCTCCCACGGCGCGTCGGCATCCACCTCGACCAGCAGAGCGGCTTCGGTCTCCCGCGGGATAAGGAGGTCGAAGCGGACTTCCGTCTCCCGGGCGAGGCTCAAGTGGCGGCGGTCCATGAGATCGCAGGCCACCGGTTGGTGCGGAAGGAGTTCCAGCACCGCGCGGGACGCGCCGTCGAGGCTGGCGAACAGAAGCAGCGCCACCGCGCGGTGCCGCGGCAAGATCTGCGTGGCGAGCACGGCCTCGGTGATCAGGGCCAGCGTGCCTTCGGACCCGGCCAGGAGCTTGGGCAGGTCGAGGAAGCCGTTGCCGAGCACGTCGGCCAGATGGTAGCCGCAGCGGTTGACCGGACTGGCCGGCTGGTGGGTCCGAATGAGTTCGGCGTTGTCGGCCAGCAGTCGGGCAACTCGGTCGATCAGCTCTCGCTTGCGAAGGTCGGCATCCGTGCTGGCGCCGTTTTGCAGCGGCTCTCGCCCCAAAGTGAGCGGCGTGCCGTCGCCCAAGACGACCCGCAGCGAAACCAGGTGCCGCCGTGCGGACCCGTACTTCAGCCAGTGGCTCCCGGCGCCGTCGATGGCGATGGTGCCGCCGATCGTGGTGGCGCAGCGGTTGGCCGGATCCGGTCCGAAGACCCGCCCCAGCCGCCGCAACTGGGCGTTCAGCCGCTCGCGCACCACCCCCGGCTGCACCCGGACCGTTTCCGCCCCCACGTACTTCACGCGGTGCAGATGCCTGGAGAAATCGACCACGAGCCCCGGCCCGAGGGATTCCCCCGCAAGGCCCGTGCCCGCCCCTCGGGCGTGAACCGGGATTTGCTTCTCGGCCGCATACTGGACGCAGGCCGCCACGTCCGCGGCGGACCGGGGGAGCACCACGCCGAGCGGCTTGATCTCGTAGATGCTGGCGTCGCTGGCGTAAAGCTGCAGGAAGACGTCGTCGCAGCGGACTTCCCCGGCGATCAGTCCGCGGAGGTCGTCCTGGATGCGCTCTCGCTGCTGATCCAGCTTCATCGGGCAGACGCCCCGTAGATCAGAGTCATGATCTCCGCCCGGGTGGACGGACTGGACCGGAATGCCCCTTTCATGGCCGAGGTGACGCACAGCGACCCCGGCTTGCGCACGCCGCGCACGGTCATGCACGTGTGGATTGCCTCGATCACGACCGCCACGCCCCGGGCCTTCAGCTCCTCCATCAGGAGATCGGCGATAGTCTCGGTCATCCGCTCCTGGACTTGAGGCCGGCGCGCCACCCCTTCCACCACCCGCGCCAGCTTGCTCAATCCGATCACCCGGCCGTCCGGCAGGTAGCCGATGTGGGCCTTGCCCATGAACGGCATCAGGTGGTGCTCGCAGATGCTCTCGAAGGCGATGTCGCGCACCAGGACGATCTCGTCGTACTTCTCGCTGAAGAACTTGCGGAGGTGGGCGCGAGGGTCTTCGCGGAGCCCGCTGAAGAGTTCGGCGTACATGCGGGCGACGCGGGCCGGGGTATCGCGCAGGCCCTCGCGGTTGGGGTCTTCGCCGACCGCCAGAAGGATTTCCCGGACTGCCTGCTCGATGCGCGGATAGTCCACGGGGCCGGGGCGCTTGGGCTCAGGCTCGTCGTTCTCGGCGGCCAGGCTGTCGGCGATGGTTTCGCCATCGAGGCCGGATAAGGACCGGGACCTGGATGCGCTCATAGCGTTCATGCCGTCAGGGGACAGGGGCACTCCCTGAATCGTAGCCCTGGGCGCCGGACCGGTCAAGATGGGGGAAGGAATGCCTACCCCATACGAGGTGCCGCCCCGGCTTGCCCATGCCCGCGCCCGCAAGTATACTCCGCGGATACTCCGCTTCGCGGCCGGACAGACTTCCGAAGTCTTCAAGACTTCGGAAGTCTTCGAGAAGTCTGCGCCGCGCGAAGTGTTTTGCCCAAGTCCCGTGAAAGGGCCCCTCGGATGACCCCCATCGACTGGATCATCATCGCCGTGTACATGGTCGGGTGTACGGTGGCCGGCCTTTGGATGCAGCGCTACGTGCGCAACGTGGCCGATTTCGCGGTGGCCGGGCGTAAGATGGAGGTCAATCTGGGCGTGGCCTCGCTGGCGGCCACGGAGCTGGGCATCGTCACGGTGATGTACACGGCGCAGGCCGGTTTCCAGAACGGCTTGACCGGGGCACTCCCCGGCATCCTGACCGCCACCGCCATGCTCATCGTCGGCATCACCGGATTTGTGATCGTGCCCTTGCGCAACGCCGGGGTGATGACCATCCCCGAGCTGTTCGAGAACCGCTTCGGCAAGCGGGTCCGCTGGCTGGCCGGCCTGGTCATCATCATCGGCGGCGTGTTGAACATGGGCGTCTTCCTCCGCATGGGCGGCGACTTCCTCTTGAACATCAGCGGCATGGATTCCCAGCGCACGTTTCTCCTGGAGTTCTGGGGATGGCAATTCGAGCTGAAAACGCTGGAACTCGTGATGACGGGCCTGTTGGGCATCGTGCTCGTCTACACCGTGCTCGGCGGAATGCTCTCAGTGCTCATCACCGACTACCTCCAATTCCTCGTCATGGGTCTGGGGATCGTGGTCACCTCTGTGCTGGTCGTCTGGAATGCCGGCGGAACCGGCTTTCTTGCCGAACTGGAGAACACGCACCAAAGCGGCCAGCGGTACCAAGACAAGGAGGAGGAGCCTCGGAAGGACCAATGGAAGAAAGAGGTCGCGGCAGTGCGCGAGAGCGAAGGTCGTGAGGCCGCCGAAGCGCTTCGCGAGCGCCAACGCACGGAGGACGGCGAGTCGCTGAAGGCCCGCGCCAAGGAACTCGCCAAGCAGGGCGTGCTCGTGGACACGGCCAAGAAGGAGAAGCCCCCCACGGCCGAGACCATGAAGCACCCCTTCAACCCCGTCAAAAATCAGAATCAGGGCATCCCCTGGATCGTCTGGCAGGCCCTGACCTCCATCGCCGTGGTCACCACCTGGCAGACGACCATCGCCCGGGTGCTGGCCGCGCGCGACGCCCGCACGGCCAAACGGGTCTACCGCGGCGCGTGGTTCTATTGGGTCGGCCGGTGGTGCTTGCCGGGGCTCTGGGGCGCGGCCGCGTTCTGCTACTTCGCCTCCCAGGGCGGACTTCCCGATGGCATCGGCAGCGAGACCGCCATGCCGCGGTTCCTCGGGCTCACTTTGTCCTCGACGTTTACCGGGTTCCTGGGCCTGATGATCGCGGCCATGCTTGCCGCCGAGATGTCCACCGACAGCGGATACCTGCTGACCTGGGCCACGGTGATCTATAACGACCTGATCGGCCCGGTGCTGCGCCGGCCGCTTTCGGAAAAGGCCCGGCTATTGACCGTCCGCGCGATGGTCCTGGCGATCGGGGTGTTTCTGGTGTTTTGGGGCCTGTGGTACAAGATACCCGGCAACATCTGGGAGTATCTGGTAATCACCGGCAACATCTACCTGGCCAGCCTGTTTGCCCTCCTGGTCGGGGCCCTCTATTGGCGCGGGGCCAATAGTTGGGGGGCCATGGCGGCGATTGTCCTGGGAGCCGCCGGGCCGATCACCTTCCTGATCGTCAATGCCATCGTGGACGAGGACTCTTCCTGGCGGATCTCGGGCGAGCTGGGCGGGCTGGCCGCCTTTGGATTGGCATTCGCTGGAATGATCGTCGGGTCCCTGGTGGGCCGGGCGACCGGCCGCGCAGTGGCCCGTCCGATACAGACCACTTCCAACAACTGAGGAGGCCGGACCATGAACGATCCGTTTGCCTGGTTTTGGACCACGATGATCGCTGCCTCGATCGTTTGGTACACGTTTCTGCTTTTCTACCTGGGAATCAAGGGCGGATTTGAGATCTATCGCATGACCCGGGTCTTTGCCAAGCCGCCGCAGCCGCCCCCCGACCATCCTGACGCCCAGTCGCGTAAGGGTGTTTAGCGGCCGTCCACCAACGACATCGGTCTTTACCGCAACATCCCATCACCCCCGGCCCCTCTCCCGAAACGGGAGAAAGGAGTCATTATGTGCCGTCGCAAGTCGTTCCTCGCAGCAGCCGCGCTGGCCGGGGCAGGGCTCCTCCTGGCGGCCGGGCCAGGCCCGGCGCCCGGCGCCCCCATCCGCAAGGGCGACCTCGTCGTCACCTCATCCGACGGCACACAAGTCAAGTCGGAAAACCTGGTCCTGCTGACCCTGTCCGCGGGCACGACGCTCGTGGCCGCCGAGCTGAAGGACGATTGGGTCTTGGTCACGGCGAAGCGGGAGGGCAAGGAAGTCACCGGTTTCGTTCATGTCGAGGGCCTCCGGCGGGTCGAGATGCTCAAGCACGCCAGCCCGCGCGGGTTCTCGCTGAAGTACCCCGAGGGATGGAAGGTCGCTTCGGCCGGCGAGCGCGCCGAGGTGGCCGGCAACGTCAAGCGGTATTTCGAGCAATTCCGCGGCGCGGACCCCTCAAAGGTCCCGGTGATGATCTACAATCCCGGACAGGAGGAGTTTGCCGAGAACGTCAACTGCTGTATGGGCCCCGGCTCGGTTCCGGAGATTAGCGCGGAGAGTGCGAAGGAGTACGTCAACGGGCTGCGCGAGGGATTCGAGAAGCTGGGGGCGCGGCTGACCAACGTGCGGGCCGAAGCGATCGACGTCGGGAACAGGAAGGCGATCTCCGCGCACTGGGACGTTTCCGTGCGGGACGTCAAGGAGCCGATCCGGCAGTGGCAGGTGCTGGTCCCGGGCAAGTCGCAGCTTTACGTGTTCACGTGCTCCGCCTTTGCCTCGCGTTTTGAGCGCTACGAGCCGCTCTTCTCGGCGGTCGTCCAGAGCATCGAGGTGGACGCCGGCGGGTCGAAGCCGTGAATGGTAGGACGATTTTCAAATCGTCCTACCCTACGGCCTACGGCCTCTTCCGCATCAGAAACTAATGCGCGGCCCCTTCCGGGCGGATTTGCACCTGCAAGGCCGACAGCATCCGGGTGATGGCTTCTTCCTTCTTCTTGATGAACGGCACGTTGTCCAGGATGATCGCGCGGCGCTCGTTGCTCGGCTGGAGGATCAGGCGTCCCGAGCGCAAAAGCATGTACTCGAAGACGTCGTTGATCTCCTTGTCGATCCGCAGATTCGGTGCGGACATGCGCTCCAGATTGGCCAGGAACCCGTGGTGGTGCAACAACTCGTTGGCCCGGACTTCCCAGTAGTCGAAGCGCACCACGATCATTACGACCAGAAAGATCCCTCCCAGAATGCCGACGATGCTCCAGTAGAACGTCACGTTCGCCAGGGGCTGAAACTCCGGCAGATGCTCTGTGATGAAGCGGAGGATGTTGGGGTTGACCCTGAACCAGAGGAGCAATCCCATCACGACGGCCGCGATGCAGAAAAAGAGCGTCAGCGACGTGGTCCGCGGAAAGTCGAAGGCCAGGACCACCAGGTTGATCCCCAGAATGACCACGAACACGGTGTTGATGGTCACGGCCGTCGTATTGGCCGCGTCCAGCCGGTTCTCCGCTTTTAGGCAACTCAGCCAGATCGCCGCCGCCAGCGCCGCCACGAAGATCGGATAAAGGAACACGATCTTCGGGTACGAAACGAGGTAGATCTGTCTGGGCGCCTCGTCCTTGGGTTTCTCCTGCCGGGGCGCGGGCGCCGCGGCCTTCATCGGTTGGGCACCGGATTGGGATGGTTCCGACATGGGTTCTCCTTGCGCTCGAATGGGTGGACTCGGGGCTCCACGGCCTCGCCGCGAGGCCCTCCTGCCGTGAAACCTCCTAGTCTAGCGTATGGTCGCCGGGCGTACCAGAAGGGGCAAGACTGAAGTCTTTTCTGGTGCGGACAGGGGATAACGGTAGTGTGGCACAAGCGCAGCGCCGTCCCACCAACCATGATTGGGCCACCATCCGGTGGGACTGCGCTTCGCTTGTCC
>CAYGZI010000091.1:0-13277 GCA_964354245.1 uncultured Planctomycetaceae bacterium | reverse complement strand
TCGCACGGGGCCGGCGGAGTGCGGATCATTCCCGAGTCCAAAATGAAGGCCTATAAGCTCCCCCCGAAAACGATCCCCAGGACCAGGGGCCACCATCAGGATTGGCTGGAGGCGATCCGCAAGGGCGCCAAGGCCGGAAGCGATTTCTCCTACGGCGGACCGCTCACCGAGCTTGCCATGCTGGGAGTGATCGCCATCAAGCTGCCGGGCATAAAGCTGGAGTGGGACGCCGAGAACATGCGGTTCACCAACTCCGAAGAGGCCAACCAGCACGTCAATCCGCCCTACCGCGCCGGCTGGACGCTATGAGCTAAGTGAAACCGCATGGGAACTTGGGTCGGCCCGGAAAAGGTGACAGGCACCTTTTGCCTGAAAGGCCCGGAGGGTGCTTCGCACAGATTAGCCCCGTCCCCTTTTGCCTCCCTTGCCAGTTTGGCTCATGAGGAATCCAGAATGTCCGGCGGCCCTTCGACTCCCGCCCAGAACCTCGACCGCTACGTGCGTCAGATCCGCTATCCGCCCCTCGGCCTCGACGGCCAAGAGCGCCTCGCCGCGGGCCGGGCCCTCGTCTGCGGCTGCGGGGCCCTGGGGAGCATGTTGGCCAGCATCCTGGTCCGTGCCGGCGTGGGCCTGGTGCGGATCGTGGACCGCGATTTCGTCGAGACCAACAACCTCCAGCGCCAAGTGCTCTTCGACGAGCAGGACGTGGCCGTCCAAATGCCCAAGGCCGTCGCCGCCGCCCAGAAGCTCCGCAAGATCAACTCCGAGGTCCGGGTCGAAGGGATCGTCGCCGACGTCAATCCCACGAACATCGAGCAGCTCTGCGACGGCATCGACGCCATCGTCGACGGCATGGACAACTTCGAGACCCGGTTCCTCGTCAACGACCTGGCCGTCCAGCGGCGCATCCCCTGGGTCTACGGCGGGTGCCTCGGGGCCGAAGGCCAGACCATGACCATCCTCCCCGGCGAGACGGCCTGCCTCCGCTGCCTGATCCAGGAGTGCCCGCCGCCCGGCACCATGCCCACCTGCGACACCGCCGGCATCCTCGCGCCGATCGTCGGGGTGATCGCCTCGATCCAGGCCATCGAGGCCATCAAGATCCTCAGCGGCCACCGCGAGGCGGTCTCCCGCTCGCTCACCGTGGTGGAGCTCTGGGACAACTGCATCCGCCAGGTCGATGTCTCCAAGCTCCGCGACCAGGTCGATTGCCCGGCCTGCAAGCAAGGCGAGTTTCCCTGGCTGGCCGGCAAACAGGCCAGCCACACCGCCGTCCTCTGCGGGCGCAACGCCGTCCAGTTGACCCCGCCCGGGCCCGGCGTCTCGCTCGACCAGCTCGCCCGGCAGCTCGAAGGCGTCGGCCCGGTGAGCCGCAACCAGTTCCTCCTCCGCCTCAAGGTCGATCCCTACGAGCTGACCATCTTCCCCGACGGCCGCGCCATCATCTCCGGCACCAGCGACATCCCCACGGCCCGCACGCTCTACGCCAAATACATCGGGCATTAGAGTCGAGAGTCCAGAGTCGAGCGCAACTCAGAGCCGGGCCGTGTCGGCCCGCCCACGCGTCCAGAGTCGAGAGTCGATGAGAACTCAGAGCCGGGCCGTGTCGGCCCGCCCGCGCGTCGAGCAAAACTCAGAGCCGGGCCGTGTCGGCCCGGTAAGGGTTCAGGGTTCGGGGTTCAGAGCCGGGCCGTGTCGGCCCGGTAGCGTCTCAGTCTACCACAGCCGGGGGCGGCCGTGCCACGGATTGCCGGCCGGCCTGTATGTGGGGCAGGTTGCCAACCTGCCGCATGAGACACCGCAGGGCAGGTTGGCAACCTGCCCCACGTGATGAGCCCCGCCAGCTTGTCTGGCGGGTCAAAGAGATTGACGGCTAGGATGCGTTAGCCCCCCAGTCTCGTTCACCTGCCAGGCGAGCTGGCAGGGGTCCGTGCGCAATTTCCCTGCTACAGCACGCGCTCGCCGATGCGGCCGCTGGAGATCAGGCTTTCCGCTTCCGTCGCCACCAGCCGAGCCCCGCGCCTGATGCGCCGAGGAGCGACCAGATGATGAGGGTGGAAGGTTCGGGGACGGCACTTGAGTAGATTTCGAGGCTCGCATCGGTTGGGCTCGGCTCGGGCAGCACTAGAACCCTGCTCACCGATCCGCTGGCGAGATCTATGGCTTGAATATCCGCATTCGTGATGGCATACAGGGTCCGTGTCGCAGAATCCAATTCGAGATCCAAGGCACCTATCCCGCTCTTCACGAGCGTACTTGAACCAGTCGTAAGGTCGTATCGGAGGATAGACCCATTCGTCCCGGTCGAAAAGCCGTCATCCAAAGCAGAGTAGTAAAAGCTATGGTTGGGCATATCCAAGGCAAGGCCGAAAGCGTGTGGCGGCGTTGCCAAAGCTTCCAGGCCATTTCCATCTAGGTCCATCCGATACAATCCCACCTGATCCCGCGTGAAGTACACCTTTGAATTGACTTCATCCACTTCGATGTCATGTGTGTAGCTTATGCCGGTCGGATTCGGGAGGATAGCCAGGCTGGAATCATCAAGGTTGAATCGCTTCCACCCGTAAGACGACCCCAAATAGAGACGGTTGTTTGACTGGTCAATGTCGAAGCCGTATTGAAGTGTCGGCAGGTTTCCGCGGATGACTGTCTCAAGGCCGCTCCCGTCGAGGTTCGACCGCTTGACGAAACCTGGTCCAACGTTGACGTTGTTCTCGAAACCGTAGATGTACAGTTTCCCGGTCGCTTGGTGAATAGCCACGTATGTGGCGTTCCCATTCACGCCGCCGCCGGAGAAAACAACTCTTTGGGAGGTTCCATCAGCGTTAGCGCTGTATACCGACTTGATGAATCCGTTCACGTCCCAGTAAAGTACCGTGCCGGCTTCGGTCTCCCGTGCCGCGACGCAGACGACCAACAAAGCAATCCAGAAACATCGACGTTTCACGGTGAGCCCTCCCCGTGCCTACAAGGTGCCGCATGCCGAGCCCGATCCCTGGCTTCACGCCCTCCGGTATAGTCCGCCCAAGACGGGAAGTCAACAGACCCCGCTAGATCGGGGGGGCAGGGAGAGGTTCTCTTCCCGTATGAAGGATCGAGCCCTTCCGACATCCGGTTGGGCACGCGGATCGAAGATGCCCCACCGGGCAGGTCCGTCCAAGCGTTCGGGAGCGAAGGCCGCTTTTCAGGTCGTGCGCGCTCGCCGGGGTCACGGCCGGCAATGAACAAGGGGGCAAAGGCTCAGGGGGTAAGTGTCCTGGCAACGCGAAAGCCGTAGCCGATGAGGCGGCTGGCCCGGGCGGGGAGGTTGGCCGGTTCGGCTGGCTCTCGGCACCATCCGTGGAATCCCCATCGCCTCTCTCGTCCTTGCGCGCCGTACCGTCCGCCGCTTCAGAAGGCGCATCAACGATAGAAGACCCTGACGCCCGGTAGTGCCTTCTTCAAGTCCTCAATACCTGCATCCGTGACATTGCACCTTAGGACTGTGAGGTTCGTCAGGCTCCTGAGACCCTTGACTCGCTGCAAACCAGCGTCGCTGATCTTCAGCCTGGCCATGGTTAGCCGCCTCAGCGAAGTCATCCCTTTCAACGCATCCAGACCGCTATCTGTGATTCCTAGCGACCAGAGGTCCAGACCCTCCAGCTTCGTCAGGTCCGACAACTGCGAAAACCCCGCGTCGGTAATCGAGCTTCCCTCAACGCGCAGCGATCGCAATTCCCGGAATTTCGCGATATGGCGAAGGGAGGCATCGGTCAGCCCACTCATGCTCATGAACGAAAGATGCTTGAGGTTCGTCAACCCCTTGATGTGCTCCACTCCGTTGTCTGTGACACCAGGACAGCCGTGCATGTAAAGACTCTCAAGGTTCGCCAATGCGCCCACATGCTGAAGTCCTGCGTCCGTAAAGTCCACGCCAAGCTGAAGGTTTTTCAAGCTCGGAAGCTCTTTCAGACGGCCAAGGCCGTTGTCCGTGACGTTTCCGCGCAGTCCGAGGCTCAGCCGTTCCAGGGCCGGCAGGTCCTTGAGATGCGCAAGCCCCGCATCGGTGACCCGGGTGCCCGACAGAGATAGCCTCTTTAGGTTCTTCAGGGCTGCCAAACGCTTCAAGCCGTCGTCCGAGACCTGGGTCCCCATGATGTCGAGGTCCTCGAGGCTGGTCAGCCCGGCGATTTCGCCAAGTCCTTTGTCGGTGATCTGGGAGCGACCGATCATCAGAAACCGCAGATTCTTCAGCCCTTTCAGATGAGTCAGACCCGCGTCGGTGATTCTAGAATCTGGGACGAACAGACTGGTCAATCGGGGAAACGCTTTGAGGCATTGGAGAACCTGATCATCGACCTCCCCCCCGGGAATGACGCTTACGCGGGTGAACGCGCCCTCTGGTCCGTCCTCGACGCGTCCACCGAGACTGTTGATCTTGGCGATGGCGGAGGCCTCGTCGCTGGATACGGCCTTTGGCGAACTCCTGTCCCGAGGCTCGGCGGCACCAGCGGCGCGCTTCGGTCGCTCAGCTGGAGCCGTACGCAGCCTATCCGCCGCCGCGGGCGATGCCCTTGAAGGAACCGGCGGCGAGGGGTGTTCGTTTACGCGAAGCGCGGGCAGGCGCTTTTCTAGGGCCTCCAAGCCCGCGGACGTGACTTGGGTGTCGCTGAGCGTGAGACTGCCGAGGCTCTTCATGTTCTCCAGGTGCTTCAAGCCGGCATCGGTGATCGCGGCTCGGGCGATAAAGAGAGAACTCAGCTTAGTGCGGCTCAGGTACTCCAAGCCTCTGTCGGTGATCGGCGGGGGGCCGCCGCGGGGCGAACAAGAGATCACGAATCCATCCAGCGCCGGATAATCCAACAGGACCTTGAGCCCTTCGTCCGTAACAGCACCACCGTGTACTGCAAGCCTTCGCAGGCCGGGGAGTCTCTGGAGGCTTCGCAACGCTGCATCGTCAACTCTGGTGCCCAAGAACGTCAACTCCTGGAGGGCCGTTGCCTTCTCAAGGGCCGCGAGTCCTTGGCCGCTGACTGAGACGCGATCGAGACGCAGGGCGCGCAGCCGCGGCATTTTGGCGATATGGACCAGACCAGGATCGCTGATCGGACATCCGCTGAACGACAGAAGAGTGACGTTTGACAAGCCTGAGATAATCTCAATCGAGGAGTCCCGAATCGGCGTGTCATGGAAGAACAGCGATCGCAAGTCCCTGAATTCCTTGAGCTTCTTCAGACCGTCGTCGGTCACGTGGGCCTGCATGAAGCTGATCGCGGTGGTGCCCGGAGACTCCTTGAGCATTCGGTCGAGATCAGCGTCACTGGCGACCCGTTGCACCGACGTTGATGCTGTCGCCGGCCCCACAAAAGCGAGGACCACCATCGTCACGTACAGGACCAGCCGTCTCATGATGAGCCCTCCCCGTGCCCACAAGGTGCCCGAATCCAAGCCCGATCCCCGGCTTCACAGCCCACCGGCATAGTCCGCCCGGGAAGGCTTGTCAATAGCTCGCCCAGATTCGGCCCCCTTGGGCTGGGTTCGACGACCTGCCCGTGCGAACCGCCTCCCACCGCATGGCTGGAAGGCTGCGTCGAAACGAGGGCGCAGCTCATCCTGCCGAGCGAATAAGCGTTCCGTGGCGATCATCTCGCCCCGTAGGGGCGGCTGAGAATAGGCCAGCGATTCGTCGCTGGGTTGGGAAGGAAGAGAGAGCGAATTCGTCCCGTAGGGACGATTGAGAACGAACGTCGCAATGACGTTTTCGGCCGTCCCTACGGGACTTGGGATTCTCCCGTGGACTGCCCGTCTTCCCAGCAGTGAACTGCTGGGCTACGATCACACGTCCCTCCGGGACGGGAGACTGCACGGCGACTCCTACGAGGATCACGCCGAGGCAAGCACCGCGTCCGCCGCCGCGCTGCCCGAGGCGGCTGCGCGGGCGTCCCGGATTAGCCCGAGCACCTCGTCGAGCACCTGGCTCGACGGGTCGTAGGACTCGCCTTGCAGGGCGGCCGCGTGGCGCGAGACGCGATCGTCGTCGGCCTCCACGGAGAGGCCCGAGTCCGGCCGCGATTGGAAAAGGGCAGGGGCGGGCAAGCGGTGGTCAATTCCGCCGTCCGCTTCCGGCTGGGCCGGGCGGCCGGGACGAGCGGCCTCTTCGAGCCGGGTCCACAGCCTTTCGGCAAGCAGGCCGGAGTGCCGGTCGAAGCCCTGGCCGGAGAGACGGCCAGAGAGCCCAAGAGAAAACTGTCCAGCCGGTTGCGGCGGCATGGAGCCAAGAGGTCCCATGTTGCCCGCCCCAGACAATCGGATTTCATTCCACGGTTGCGCGGCCATTGCGGCCTGGAGCAGCAGGCAATGGTCGATCGCTGCGTCGGCGATTTGCCGCGGCAAGAGGCCGCTCTGCGGCGCGTCGAGCGTCGATAGCACGCTCCGGGCGCCGGCGGTGTTGCCCACGGTGACCTTGAAGGTCTTGCTGTCGCTGAGCTGGCCGTCGCTGGCAGTGGCCTGGACGCGGAACTCGCCGCTCAGGCCGTCGCGGGGATTGACGGTAAGCGTGCTGCCGTTGAGCGTGAGCACCACGTCGCCCGGGCGGATCAGCCGGGCATCGTACAGCAGGCTGGGATCGGCCCAGTAGGCCGGGCTAAATGTGGCGATCAGCGGCATCTGGCGGACGCTCCCGTCCCAGCGGTGCAGCTCGCCGTTGGGCAGGATGCCGTACCAGGGGCCGTCGCCACCGTCGCCCTTGAGCCACTTCTCGCCAAGTCCGTGCAGGTTCTGGTAGTAACCGTTCGGAAAGATGAGGTTCAACTGGCGATCCAGGTCGTAGGCCCGCTGCGCCAGCGGGTCCGGCGCAGCGACCGAAGCGGTGTAGGTCAACCGGTCCCCGTCGGGATCAATGGCCGAAAGGCCCACGCTGATCGCGTCCTGGCCGGCAAGGATGGTCTGGTCGGCAATGGGGGCCAAGGCCGGGGCGAGGTTGGCCACGCTCACGCGGAACGTCTCGGCATCGCTCGCCTGCCCGTCGCCGGCCGTGACCTGCACCTGGAACGTGCCCAAGTACCCGCTTGGCGGGTCGATGACCAGCGTGCTTCCGGAGAAACGGAGCTGCACGCCTGCCACCGGAACCGCCGCCGCTGCCGGGCGCGCGTCGTGCAGCAGGCTGGGATCGGCCCAGTAGGTTGGGCTCAACGCGGCCACCAGCGGCATCTGTCTGACGCTTCCGTCCCACCGGTGCAACTCGCCGTTGGGCAGGATGCCGTACCAGGCGCCCGCGCCGCCACCGCCCTTCATCCACTTCTCGCCGAGGCCGTGCAGGTTCTGGTAGTAACCGTTCGGAAAGACGAGGTTCAACTGCTGGTCGAGATCGTAGGCCCGCTGGGCCAAAGCGTCGGTGGTGAAGGCCGACGCCGAGAGCACGATCGGATCGCCGTCGAGGTCGTTGGCTTGAAGCGGCACCGCGAGCGAGTCCTGGTTGTGCGACATGGTCTGGTCGGCGATCGGCGAAAGGACCGGGGCGCGGTTGACCACGCTCACGCTGAACGTCTTGCTGTCGCTCGCCTGGCCGTCGCTTGCCGTGACCTGCACCTGGAACGTGCCGAGGAATTCGCTTTGCGGGTCGATCACCAGCGTGGTGCCCGAGAAGCGTAGCGACACCCCTGCCACCGGGACCCGGGCCGCCGCCTGCTGCGCGTCGTACAGCAGGCTGGGATTGGCCCAGTAAGCCGGGCTCAAGGTGGCCACCAGCGGCATCTGGCTGACGCTCCCGTCCCACCGGTGCAGCTCGCCGTTGGGCAGGATGCCGTACCATGCGCCCGCGCCGCCGCCTCCCTTCAACCATTTCTCTCCAAGGCCGTGCAGGTTCTGGTAGTAACCGTCCGGAAAGACAAGGTTGAGCTGCTGATCCAGGTCGTAGGCCCGCTGGGCCAGGGCGTCGATGGTGAAGGCCGACGCCGAAAGCGCGATCGGATCGCCGTCGGGGTCGCTGGTTTGAAGCGGCACGGCGAGCGTGTCCTGGTTGTGCGACATGGTCTGGCCGGCGATTTGCGCCAAGACCGGCGCGGCGTTCTGCGCCGAGAGGCGGAGCTGGTAGGAGCCGCTTTGCGAGGGGCTGTACGCCGCGACCGCGAGGTAATACGTGCCGCCGGCCGGCGCCCTCCACGCGATGCGCGAGGCGTACGAGGATCCCCAGTCGTCGTTGTAGGCCAACCGCGTCGTCCCGTTCCGGTCGTAGAGGGCCAGCGTCGAATCGGCCAGCGTGCCGAGCGTGGTCTGGAACACGTAATTCCGCCCGGCAACCGCTTGGAAGGCGAACCAGTCTTGATCGCCGCCGGCCCCGATCGTGCCGGAGACCGCGTTTGGGACCGAGACCGGCGTGGCCGCCGTGGCGTCGTTGCCGTGATCGTCCGCGGCCACGAGTGTCATCGAGGCCGACGCCGCCGGGCTCCACTGGGACTGGTTGTCCTGGGCCCGGGCGAAGACGATGTAGGAGCCCGGGGCATAGCCGGCAGTGTTGAGCGCGATGCCGGCCGTTTGGCTCTCGATCGTCGCGTCGGTGCCGAGGAGCCGGTCGGCGGTGTCCCATTGGCCGTTTGCGTTGCTGTCCAGATAGAAGGAGACGCCGACCACGGACCCGTCACGATCGACGACCCCGCCCGCGGTGATAGCGGCCATTGCGCCGACGGTCATCGAGCTGGGCGTGACGGAGAGCGTGGCAATGGAGGGGAGTTGCGGCCCGCCGGGATTCAAGAGCTGCAGCGTGTTGTAGGCATTGAGCCGCCCGCCGGTGGCCACGCGCCCGCTGAGCGACGAGAGGCGATCGGCGCCTTGGAGAATGGCGTTGCGGACCTCGGCCACCGTGGCGTTGGGCTTCAGCGACCACGCCAACGCCGCCACGCCCGAGACGTGCGGCGTGGCCATGCTCGTGCCCGAATACGAGGCATAGCCGCTATTGGGCACGGTGCTGAGGATCTGATACCCCGGGGCGGCCACGTCCACCGAGGCCGGGCCCCAATTGCTGAATGAGGCCAGTTGGTCCTGGCTGGTCGTGGCTGCCACGGCGATCATGTTGGTGCAGTCGTAGGCGGCCGGGTAGCTCGGCGATGAGTCGACGTTGGCGGAGCTGTTGCCCGCCGCCACGGAGTTGAGGATCCCCGCGGTGCCGCTGGCCTGGATGGCGTCGTGCAGGGCGGTGCTGAAGCCCGGCCCGCCCCAGCTATGGTTCATCACGCGGACGTTCACGCCATAGCGGGTCCGCATCATGGTGGCGTAGTTGATGGCCCGCACCGCGTCGGAGGTGTAGCCCGAGCCGCTGTCGTCGAGGAACTTCAGCGCCATGATCGAGGCCGACCAGTTCACGCCGACCACGCCCACGCCGTTGTTGCCCACCGCGGCGATCGTGCCGGAGACGTGGGTCCCGTGCCCTTGGTCGTCCATGGGGTCCGAGGTGTTGTAGGCGAAGTTGTAGCCGTGGACGTCGTCGACGAAGCCGTTGCCGTCGTCGTCCCGCCCGTTGCCGGGGATTTCGCGGGGGTTGGTCCAGACGTTGGCCGCCAGGTCGGGATGGTTGTAGTCCACGCCCGTATCGACCACGGCCACCACGACGCTCCGGCTGCCGGTGGTGATGTCCCAGGCCGCCGGGGCGTCGATGTCGGCGTCGCGGGAGTTGTCCAGGCCCCAAAGCTCGGATCGCCGCGGGTCGTTCGGGAGCATGGTGAACTGATGCACCTGGTCCAACTCGAAGCTGGCCACGTTCTTGACGGAGGAGAGCCCGGAGCTGACCTCATCGGGCGTGGCCCCGGAGCTGCGCACGAGCACCTGGCCCACCAGTCCCAGGCCGCGGAGCACGTCGAACTGGATTCCGCTTTGGGCCAGGAGGCTCGTGGTTTGGGCAGCCGAGGTGACGCCGTCCAGCGACGCCGTGTCGAATCGCACGATCCAGTCGTAGGTGTCGGCCGCCCCGCCGACCGAAGCGCGGCCTTCCTGTTGGGCGCTGGCCGACCAGGCGCCCGGCCCGGCGTGCGACGCGACGTGCTGGTCGGTGTAGTCCTGGAACCACTCGGGCGAGACCATCTCGCTCCAGGGCGAGCCGCTCCAGACGAAGCGATCTTCGAGCTTCTCCAGGTGGAGGGCCCGATAGGTCTTGGAAGGCGCGTGGCGAAGCAGGAAGTGGTCCAGCCAGTCGCTTCGTCCCGCCAGTGCCGCAATCGCGGCGCGAAGACCGCGCACACCGCCTCTGCGTCTAGGTGCCATGTCCCGGGTGCCGAATCAAAGGTGCCGAATCAAAGGTGTGCCACTGCTTGCCGTCAGGCAAGCAGTGCTGCAAGGTCGCGGGCACTGCTTCTGTGAAGCAGTGGCACAACAAAGGAGACAAGTAGGCGATAAGTCAATCGGAGGAGCAAGGCGGCGCGATGCCGCCAAGTGAAGCCTGTGTCAAGAACGCCGGGAGGTCAAATCCGGCGGGCCGAAACCGCGCACAGCCGCCCCAACCGGAAGATCCTGCACGACTAGATCTCCCCTCTTCCGTCGCGGGAGAGGAAGCGGGGGTGAGGGGACGGTGCGGCCGGAACGCGAATCGCTAGTGCCGGAAAAAGTGACAGGCACCTTTTGTGCGAAGCCGGGCACCGACCGAAGGTTAGTCGCGGGCCTTTCAGGCAAAAGGTGCCTGTCACCTTTTCCGGTCCCCGCGCAAGGATCGACCCGAGCGGCCGAGGCGCCAGCCGCTCGGGTCGCGTCGGAGGGGCGTCGCTCCGTCAGAAGTTGTACTTGGCCACGAAATCGCAGTGGACCGAGTTGGCATCGCCCGCACTGGGGCCGACCCACAGCGTCTTCCACGAGGTGACTTCCACGCCCACCAGGAACTTTGAAGTCAAGTCGTAGCTCAAGTTGGCAAAGATAAAGGCGTTGTAGACCCGCCCGCTGGTGACATCCTGGTTGAAGGGATCGTCGATGGAGTAGCCGGCGTGGCTGTGCAGCGTGGGCGTCCAGTCGTACCAGACGTCGAACCAGCCGCCGGTCGAGCGGATGGAGTTGCGGGTGCCGGGCAAGGCCGGGGTGCCGGCGTCGATCCCCTGGACCACGCCGCCCAGGTAGGCCCCCAGGTTCTCGCCCGTGAAGAACTCGCCTTGCACGCCGAAGCGCGAGCTAATCGGAATCCGGAAATCGGCGTTCAGGGACCAGGTGCGGCGGGGCAGCCCGGTGACCGGGTTGAGAAACGGGGCGTTGAAGTCGTAGATCTGCTCGCCGACGTGACCGGAGACGCCGAACTCGATCGGACGGAAACCCACGCCGCGCGGGCCCAAGGTCATGCCGGCCCTTCCTTCGACCACGGGCCAGCCGGCCTGGTCGCCGACCAGGCTGGGCAGGTTGTTCTCCGCGACGATGTCGGTGTTCAAGGAACCCTGCAAAGTGAGCATCGAGACGTCGGAGAAGGCCAGGTAGCGCTCGCCGCGGAGTTGGGCACGGCGGTAGCCGATGTTCCCGCCGCCCCAACCGACCGAGTACATCAAGATGCCGGGATACAGCGGCGAGATGACGTCCCAAGTCTGTCCGGCCAGCAGCCGGAAGTCCTCGTTCTTGACCTCCATGTATGCGTGGCGCAAGAGCAGGCTGGGCTTGTTCTCGGTGTCGATCATGCGTTGGAAGTCGATCTCGACCTTGCCGCCGCTGGGGGCGCAGGCCAAGAGCGGGACCGGCGGACCGGAAAAGTCCAGTCCCAGCCGCGTCGAACGGGCATCCAGATGGAACTGCTCTTCGGTATTGGGCCGGTTGGGGAGCACGTACAACGTGTAGTCGCCGATGAACGTCCGGTGGGTCTCGTACACCATGTTGGCCCACAGGGTGCCGTAAGGGACGATCTTGAAGTCGCCCTTGGTCCAGGCGAGTTTCTTCATCTCCTCTCTGAGCTCATCGAGGGTGTAGTACTCGCCCTCGTCCGCCTTGGCCGGCGCCGCGCCAAGAACGGGGGGAGACGGCGCGGCTAGAATCGGCCCCGTATCGGCCAACTCCTCGATCATCGCAACCGGGATCGCCGACGCCTGCGGCAACAGGTCCGGGAATTCCGGACCCTCTGCCGGCGGTTGGGCCCCCAACGCCCCGGCGAACACCAATCCCAGCAAACAGCCCGCGATCACGCCGTTCCTCACGGAGGCCCCTCCATAAGCGGCCAAGATCCGGCGGCCCGGGTTGGCGAGGCAAGGCAGATCCGGTCTCCCCTGCACACCCCGCGCAAAGGGCAAAACCGGGCCAACAGGTATTGCGAATATCGTCCGCATCCCCGGGCGGCTTCATTGTTTGCGTAGCCTCCGGCACAATCGCTAGGCGCCTTCTCTTCGTCCCCCCAAGAGGGTTGCCGGGACAAGCCCGTCCTCGATCCGTTTGAGCCCTGGTGGACCGAGGCGCCTGAAGGTCGGACGGCAGACGGCAACGTCCGCCCAGTGGCGGGTTCCCGGGGCCTACCCCTTGCGGTAAGATGATCGGGACAACGGCCATCGGGTCGAAAGGAAGCACTTCTGGTCGAGGACCGCTCATGAGGGACCTGATTACCCTGGTGCTCGGGGGCGGGCGCGGGACCCGCCTCTATCCGCTCACCAAGTTCCGCTCCAAGCCGGCCGTGCCCGTGGCGGGGAAGTACCGCCTGATCGACATCCCCCTGTCCAACTGCATCAACAGCGGACTGAACCGCATCTACGTGCTGACGCAGTTCAACTCCGTCAGCCTCCACCGCCACATCCGCAGCACCTATAACTTCGATCCTTTTGCCCGCGGCTTCGTCGAGATCCTGGCCGCCCAGCAGACCAACGACCGCTCGAATTGGTATCAGGGCACGGCCGACGCCGTGCGCCACAACCTCCGCTACCTCCAGCAGCCCGACGTCCGGCGGGTCCTGATCCTCTCGGGCGATCAACTCTACCGCATGGACTACCGTGAGATGATCGCCACCCACGAGCGGTCGGGGGCCGACGTGACCATCGGCGCCGTCCCCGTCGCCAGCGACCGCGCGTCCGCCATGGGGATCATGCGCCTTGACGACCGCGGGCGCGTGGTCGGATTCCTCGAGAAGCCGCAGACCGCCGCCGAGCTGGAGCACGTGCGGACCGATCCCGCCTGGATCGACGCCCAGGGCATTCCCAGCCGCGGCCGGGACCGTTTGGCCAACATGGGCATTTACCTGTTCGAGCGCGACACGCTCGTGCAGGTCCTCGAAAAGACGGACTATCAGGACTTCGGGCGGGAGATATTCCCCGCCTCGATCCGCAGCCGCCACGTCCACGTCCACCTCTTCGACGGCTACTGGGAGG
>CAYGZI010000090.1:0-13290 GCA_964354245.1 uncultured Planctomycetaceae bacterium | reverse complement strand
GAGACAGAAGGCGTGCTGCTGATCGGCGAGATCGGCGGGACGGCCGAAGAAGAGACCGCGGCGTATGTCGCCGAGTCGTTCCACAAGCCCGTGGCCGCCTTCATTGCCGGCCGGACCGCCCCGCCCGGCAAACGCATGGGTCACGCGGGGGCCATCATCTCGGGCGGCAAGGGCACGGCCGCGGAGAAGATCGCGGCCCTGGAAAACGCCGGCGTCCTGGTCGCGCCAAGCCCTGCTGAAATGGGCATGACCGTCGCGCGGGCCCTCAAGGGGCACTGAGTGCGCCTCAATTCTTCCCCATCGCGTGAACCGTGTCGTATAAGGCGACGATGTTCTCCGTCGGCGTGATCGGCTGGAGGTTGTGGCACGGGGCGCAGATCCAGCGGGCGTTGCGGTAGATCTCGATGCTCTGGCGGATCTCTCGGACCACGTCGTCCACCGACCCAAACGCCAGCGTGCGCTGGTTGTCGATCGAGCCGTGGAAGATCACCCGGTCGCCGAAGTCGGCCACCAGCTTCTCGCGTTCCATGCCCGGGCATCGCCACTGGATCGGGTTGAGGACCTCGATCTTCACCCGGTCGATCAAGTCGGGCAGGAACATGCGCGCCGCCCCGTCGGTGTGGTACATCACGTGGACGCCGAAGCGTCGGGCCAGCTCGGCCATCTCGATCTGGTTGGGGAGGAAGAAGCGGCGGTAGGTGGCGAGGCTGAAGAGCGGGCCGGTCTGGGCCCCAAGGTCTTCGGCCACCCAAGTGAGGTCGATGCGGCCTTTGCCCGCCTCGAAGATCCGCCGGTGATGCTCGTAGTGGAACTCGAAAAGGTGCCCGAGTACCGCGTCGGCAATGTCCGGCCGGAGCAGGAGGTCCTCCATCGCCTGCTGGAGTCCCCGCAGATAGCCGTACAAGAGGAACGGCTCGTAGCAGCCCGAATGGATTGGCCAGTAACCGTCGTCCTCCTCGACCGCCGCGGTGACCACGCCATAGTCAAAGTCGTCCGGATCGGGCCAGCGATGGGCATGGACCTCTTCGACGCTTTGGACCGCTGCCAACGGATGGTAACACGGTTCGTCGTACGTGCCGCAGCCGTAATCGGCCTTGCGATAGCGCACGCCCCAGAGGTCGGCCTTCGGATCGTCCGGGTGATGGGCGAGCATCCACCGTGGCTCGACCATCTTCCGCTTGTCGATCGAGAGCCGCCGCCACAGTTCCATTTCGTCGGCGCACCCCAGGTCCTTCAGCAGCCGCGCGGTCACTTCAGGCGTGGCTTGGTAGTCGGTCGGAATGCGGTCCGCCGGGCGATTGTGCAATAGGGCCAGCCATCGCTCGCGCGGGGTCATCGTCATGGCTTTCATCTATCAGTCGTCGGCTTTTGGCCGTGGAGGTCGCAGGTCTTCGCGGCCCGCATTGCGACCAACGTATGCGACCAACGTAATCGAAAGCGGATCCACTCACAAGGGCCGAGCGCCATGGTCCGCAGGATGAGGCAAGCGCAGCGGAGCGAGCGGCACGCCACCCCTTTCGCCGCTGGTTTGCCGCGTGCCGGCGCATCGTGTTGACAGACAGAGCCAATCGTGATAGGCTAAACGCCGTGAAAATGGCCGAGATTCTCGGACTCCGAGAGGAGTTGGGTATGTCCTACACGAGTCTGGATGAAGCTCAGATCAAAGAACTCTTCAAGCAGGCGTTTGTGGAGCTGGTCCAAGAACGGAAGGACATGCTCTACGATCTGTTGGCGGAGGTCGTCGAGGACGCGCTATTGCTCCGAGCCATCCAAGAAGGCGAGGATTCGGCCACTGCGCACAGAGAGGACGTACTGCGGGTCTTGGAGGGAGTGTCTTGAAAGGATGTCGGGGGACGTGGCATTCGGGGAGGTGAAGGAAATGGGACGGATTATCGCATCGGTCAAAATCGAGGGCGTGACGGCGCCCGACAAGAAGATCCGCTGTGACGCTCTGGTTGACACCGGGGCATCACACATGGTCTTGCCCTCCGCCTGGCGGGACCGTCTCGGGGATCTTGAGGAGATCCAGAAGGTGCAGCTCGAAACGGCCACGCAGGCGGCGGTGGACGGCGTGGTCTGTGGCCCGGTGAGAATCCAGATCGAGGGATTCCGGCCAATTTTCACGGAGGTCGTCTTTGTCGATATGCAGCCGGAGGATGGGGACTACGAACCGCTCGTCGGCTACCTCGTTCTGGAGCAGAGTCAAGCTGCGGTGGACATGCTCGGTCACCGGTTGATCCACGTCAAACACCTCGATCTCAAGTGACGCTCCGTATTCCTCGGCAGCTATCAGCTCTCAGCCCCTGGCTGATCGCTGACGGCTGATAGCTACTCCAGCGGCAGCTTGACCGGCCGGCCGCCTTGGGCGATCGAGCGGTCGATGGCCATGCAGACCTCGTGGGTGCGGTAGGCGTCGGCGATGTTGCAGTGCGACTCGCGGCCCTGGAGGATGCAGTCCACGAGGTGGTGTACCTCGGCGTCGAAGGGATGGTGCTCCACTGCCCCGGAATCGGGCAGGATGGTCTGCATCGTGGTCCAGCCGGTCTGGCCCGGCAGCAGCCGCTTGGACCAGATGCGGTTGTCGCGCAAGGTCCCCTCGGTGCCGACCAGGTCGATGTTGAACGCGTAGGGCATTTGCGCGTCGAAGAGGGCCGAGGTCTTGCCGATTGCGCCGTCGTCGAACTTGACAATGGCCACCACGTTGGCGTCGAACTCGAAATTCCCTTTGACGTTGTTGGCGTACGCGGCCACTTCGACCACCTCGCGCCCGGAGAACCAGCGCATGGCGTCCACGGCGTGGCAGCCGCCCAGGAGCATGGTGCTCCCGCCGGACGCTTTCGTGCGGCCCCACTCGAAGCCGCTCCACCACTGGGCCAGGCCGTGCCAATAGTCCACCTCGACGTAGAACAGCTTGCCGATCGCCCCGGCGGCCAAGAGCGACTTGAGGTTCTCGAAGAGCGGGTTCCAGCGCAAGACGAAGCTGACCACGCTCCGCACCCCGGCCTGCTGGACCGCGTCGCGCAGGGTCCGATTCTCCTCCATCGATAGGCACATCGGCTTTTCCATGAGGATGTGCTTGCCGGCCTGGGCCGCGGCGATGCCCTGGGGCGTGTGGACGTGGTTCGGGCCGCTCAGATTCACGATGTCCACGCGCCCGTCCCGCAGGACCTGCTCGAAATCGTCGTGGACCGTGCAGTCGAGCTTGAGCTTCTCCACCAGGCGCTGGGCACTCTCGCGGCGCCGGCTGCCGACCGAGACGATCCGGACGTGTGGATTATTGAGCCAACTGGCGGCATGGGCATAAGCCACCTGCCCGCAGCCGTGGATTGCCACCCCCAGTTTGCCGTCGATCATGGGTCTTCTCCTGAGAACGGCGATAACTCGGTTTCCTTGTACCCCATAGGATGCCCAAACGCGGCGGCGGACGCAAGCCCCGGGGACCGTCGCTTTCGGGTGTTCCAGCGGCGAGCCTCTCGTGAGGAAGGTCGAACAGCATACGGGTCTCGCGCAAGTGCCTCCAGTCTGCTTTGGCTTGCACTCGCGAAGTTCACAGGTATACTGGATTCGCTGACCGCAAGTCGGCGAAGGAGGTGACCGCGAGATGACGCCTCTAAACGACCTCGAACGCGAAGCAATGAACTATCTGCTACGCGGAGACCACCCCGTTCTTGCGGTTCTCCGAGAGCAGCTTGAATCGGCTTCTGTCGTCGAGCGTCGGTTGACTGGCGTCGGGTTTTTCACAGATTTTGAGGTGTCGTCGCGTACGCCGCGTCTTGCTGACGTAGGGCGTTTCATTGTCGGAGACGTCCATGCCGAGGTTTCCGGCCTGGCACATGGAGCCGGTTTTCTCCTGTTTGTAGAACAAGGCGCACTGGGTACGTTGGAGTGTTTCATCGTCGAGGATTCTTGGCCGACGGATGCCAAGTTGCTTCGACTGTACTACATGCACCCTGAGAAGCCCGGAAGTGGCGCGCTCGTGGAGGTCCCCGAGCGCGACCTCGATTGGGCGGTTAGAAGCGGCTGACGACTTGATGCACGGGACCAGAGTGCGCAGGTTTGGTTCGCAGACTGAGTTCTCTACGTCATGACCATTCCCCAGAATCGTATTGTGCTGGCCTTCATGGCCCATCCCGACGACGCGGAGTTTCTCTGCGGCGGGACATTGATCCGCCTGGCCGAGGCCGGCTGGCAGGTCCACATTGCCACGGCCGCGCCGGGCGACTGCGGCACGATGACCGAAAACCGCTGGGACATCTCCAGCCGCCGCACCCGAGAGGCCGCCAAGGCCGCCGCCGCGATCGGCGCGGCCTACCACTGCCTCGACGAGCGCGACGGGTTTGTGGTCTACGACAAGCCGACGCTCCAGAAGGTCTACGACCTCTTCCGCCGCGTGGCCCCGGGCCTAGTCTTCACGCACGCCCCGCAGGACTACATGATGGACCACGAGCAGGCGTCGCTCTTGGCCCGGGCAGGGAGCTTTCTCTACGCAGCCCCCAATGTGTCGGCCATTCCCGTGCGCGAGGGCTCGGCGATTCCGTATCTTTATTACTGCGATCCGGTGGATGCGATCGACACCCGCGGCCGGGTGGTCGAGCCGACCACGCTCGTGGACATCTCCGTTCAGATGGAGAAGAAGACGGCGATGCTGGCCTGCCACGCCAGCCAGCGGGACTGGCTGTTGGCCCATCACGGCGTGGACGAGTATCTCGACGCCATGCGCCGCCACGCGGCACTCCGCGGCAAGAAAGCCGGCGTGGCCGCGGCCGAGGCCTTTGTCCAGCACCGCGGCCACGCGTATCCGAAGGACGACGTGCTGGCCGCGACGTTGGGCGGAAGTAGACAGTAGACGGTAGACAGGAGACAGGAGACAGAAGATAGTGCGACCGTTCTTTCATTCAGCAATCAGCTATCATCCTTCATCCCTGCCCCCACACTCCAGGGGACGGAGGCGTCGATCGCAAGAAACGTCCGCGACGCGCGCCCGACTTCGTCGGCTGCGGAGTCTATAGTTACAGAGGGCCTCCATGACCGACCCGTCTGCGGAGCACGCCCCCTCGCTGGAGCGGTTCCGAAACTACCTCTACCTGCTCGCCCGGCTGCAATGCCAGCGGCGCTTGCAGGCGAAGGTGGACGCCTCGGACATCGTCCAGCAGACGATGGTGCAGGCCCTGGGCGGCTTGGGCGCGTTCCGCGGGCGGAGCGAAGCGGAGATGGCGGCCTGGTTGCGGCAGATTCTCGCCCGGCACCTGGCCAGCGTGGCCCGCGACCTGGGCCGCGAAAAACGCGACGTTGCGCGGGAGCGGTCGCTGGAGGCGGCGTTGGACCAATCGGCCTCCCGGTTGGAGGCTTGGCTGGTGGCGGAGCAGTCGTCGCCCAGCCAGCAGGCCGTGCGGAGCGAGCAGGTGCTGCGCCTGGCCGACGCTTTGGCGGCGCTGCCGGACGCGCAGCGCGAAGCGGTCACGTTGCACCACTTGCAGGATTGGCCCCTGAAAGAGATCGGATGCCATCTCGGGCGGACTCCGGCCGCGGTGGCAGGATTGATTAAGCGGGGCCTGAAGACGCTGCGGGGACAATTGGGCGAAGCGGAGTAGGACGGAATTGGACTGAGTCCTACGGACTACGTTTCTCAATCAGTGAAGGAGAAAGACGATGTCGAACAAGTTGCGTTTGTCGTGCGGCATTTTGGTCTTGGCGGCGGCCGTCATCGCGGCCACGAGCGGCACCGCCCGCGCGCAGAAAGTGCTCCGCTGGAAGTTCACGCCGGGCGAGACGCTCCGGTACGTGATGAATCAAGAGCAGTCGCAGAAGATCAAGGCCGGCACCACGCCGATCACCATGACGGTGACGATGAACATGCACATGAGCCAGAAGATCGAATCGGTGGATCCGAAAGGGGTGGCTTCCATCACGCAGACCATCGATCGCATTCAGATGAAGATGACCTCGCCGCAAGGGATCGGCATGGAGTACGACTCGGCCTCGGGCAAGCCGCCCGAGGGCCTCGCCAAGCTCACGGCCCCGGTGTTCGAGGCCATGGTGAAGCAGCCCTTCACCATGAAGATGGACCCGCAGGGCAAGGTCAGCGACATGAAGCTGCCCCAAGGTTTGATGGAGAGCATCAATAAGGTCAGCGGCGCGCAGATCGGGAACATGTTCAGCGAGGAAGGATTGAAGCAGATGACTGGGGGGCAAGGAATGGCCGCGCTGCCGGAGAAGCCGGTCTCTGTGGGAGACACTTGGACGCAGCAGGCCGACATGGACATGGCCATGCTGGGAAAAATCGCGGTGAAGTACACCTACAAGTACGACGGCACCGAGAAGCGCGACGGGCAGGTGTTTGAGAAGATCGCCAACACGTTGGAAATGGACATCAGCCCGCAAAAGGACAAGCCGCAGCCCTTCCAAATCAAGATGACGGATCAGAAAATGAAAGGGACCACCTACTTCGACAACGAGGCCGGGCGGCTCGTCGAGAACAAGACCGGCGGCACCATGAAGATGACAATCAGCGTAGGAGGCCAGCAGATCGAGCAGGAAATCGACATGAGCCAGACGCTCCGCCTGGCGCCGAGTGAGACGTCGGCCAAGGCCACCGCCGAACCCGAAAAACGGTAACGTCGCGGGACGACGTGCCACTGCTTCCGGCGAAACATTGACACACTGCCCAGGGGTTGCAGCCCCTGGGCTTTGGCTTGATCGAGTGAGTCCCCCCATGCCGGAGCAACCCCTAAACCCCGCCGCCGACGAGGACCGCGTCAACGAGGTGATCGCGGAGTACCTGTCGGCCGTGCAGTCCGGCACGCCGCCCGACCGGGCGGAACTGCTGCGCAAGCACTCGGCCCTGGCCGTCCAACTCGAGGCCTTCTTCGCCGACCGCGACCTTTTCGAGAGCGTCGCAGCCCCCTTGCGCGCGGCGGTCGTCTCCAGTAGCGCGCCGGCGACTCCGGCCGCGGACACCTCCACGCTGGCCCCTGGCGATACCCCGCCGCCGTACCTGATCGGTCCGGTCCGCCGCTTCGGCGACTACGAGCTTGAGGAGGAGATCGCCCGGGGAGGAATGGGCGTGGTCTACAGGGCCCGGCAGATCAGTCTCAACCGGCCCGTCGCCTTGAAGATGATCCTTGCCGGGCGCCTGGCTTCGGCCGACGACATCGCCCGGTTCCGCAACGAGGCCGAGGCCGCCGCCAAGCTGGATCACCCCAACATCGTGCCGATCTATGAAGTGGGCGAGCATGAAGGGCAACATTACTTCAGCATGAAGCTCGTCGACGGGGGCGACCTCACGCAGCATCTCCCACGGTTGAACCAGGATCCGCGGGCCGCTGCGCGCCTTGTGGCCGAGGTGGCCGAGGCGATTCATCACGCCCACCAGCGCGGCATCCTGCACCGCGATCTCAAGCCGCGGAACATCCTCTTGGATTCCCACGGGCAACCGCAGGTCACGGACTTCGGCCTTGCCAAGCAGGTCGAAGGAAACCAGGAGCTGACGCACAGCGGGGCGGTGCTCGGCACGGCGCCGTACATGTCCCCGGAGCAAGCCCGCGGAGACAAGGACCTCACCACGGCCGCGGACGTCTACAGCCTTGGGACGATTCTGTACGAACTGCTCACCGGGCGGCCTCCGCTGCGCGGCTCGTCTCCCGCTGAGACCATCCTCAAGGTGTTGGAGCAGGAGCCGGAGCGGCCGCGGGCGATCTCGCCGCACCTCGACCGCGATCTGGAGACGATCTGCCTGAAGTGCCTGGAGAAGGACCCTCGGCGCCGCTACGGCTCGGCCGAGGCGCTGGCCGAAGAGACGCGGCGATGGCTGGATGGCAAGCCCATCGCGGCGCGGCCCGTCGGCAGAGTGGAACGGCTGTGGCGATGGTGCCGCCGCAATCCGGCGCTGGCGGCCGTGACCTCCGCGGCGGCCGCCGTCATCGTCTCGCTGACGGCGATGTTCTCCTGGTGGTTGATCGAAGAGAACGCCAAGCTCCGCGACGCGGTTGCCAGCAAGGACGATGCGTTCGTCAAACTGGAAGCCGAGCAGGTCCAGAGAATCCAGGCCTACGATTTGGCGGAGGACCGGTTGGCGCGGAGTCTCTACGAACAGTCGCGGGCGCTTCGGGCCTCCGGTCCGCCGGAGCGTCGCTGGCGGATCCTGGAGCTATTGGAGAAGGCCGAGCGGCTTCGCAGCCGCCCGCGCGAGACTCCGCCGCCGGCCTCGATCGACAACGTGCAATCCGGCACGTTTCTGCCGACGCGCGCCGAATTGCGGAGCGAGGCCGTGGCCGCCTTGTTGTTGCCCGGGGTCCGGCTCCTCTGGAAAGAAAAGTCTTCGTTCGGGGCCCAACCCGGCGCGAGCGCGGACGGACGTTTGGCCGCGGCGCTCTGGACCAGCCGGGACTTCGACCGCCGCGCCGTGGTGTTTACGGACCTCGACAGTCACCGCGAGTTGGGCCGCTGGGAGAACGGACTGATGCTCGGCACCGCGTTTGCGCTTCACTCCGACGGGCGGCTCCTGGCCACCGTCAACCTGGATTCCGGAGTGATTGCCCTATGGGACCTTCCTTCGGGGATGTTGCGGGCCACGCTCCAATGGCCGGGCCCGGGCGATCCCTCGGCTCCGGCAGCAGCTCTCCCGGGGATGCTCTTGAGTTCAGAGATGGCCTTCAGTCCGGACGGCGGTCACCTGGTCGCGATCCACCGCCGTTCGCCGCTTGCGCAAGCGGAGTTGTCTGCGCCGCCAGGCGGAGCGGGAGGGGGCGGGAAAGACGGCGACCGGACGGCGGGCGGTCAAGCCGCTGCGGGCCAGCGTCAGTCGGTCGTTCTGTGGGACCTCCGGGCCCCCAATGAGCCCCGCGTCTTGGCCACCGTGAATGAAGACTTTCAGCGGGGCGGGGGCATTTTTTCTCCCAACGGAAAGCGGCTGGTCCTTCCCTCCGGCGACAAGTCGCTGACCGTGTGGGACGTGCCGGCCCAGCGCAAGTCGGCCGAGGTGGAGCTGCCGCTGGAGTTGGCCGGCCGACTCGCCATCGACAGGGCGAGTCGCCGCGTTGCCTGTCCCTGCCGCGCCGCCGACCCGCGCCAAGGGACGATCGTCTTCTGGGACCTCGACCGCAACGCGAAACACTCGGAGGTCCAGACCTCTTTCCCCCTGGCGGGCTGCTGCACGGCGTTTTCTCCGGACGGCAGCCTGTTGGCCGTCGGGACCACGGACGGACAAATCCGGCTGATCGACGTTGCCGCGGGTCGAATGCTCATTGACCTGCCCGAGGCCCACGCTGCGGCCGTGGCGATCTTGCGATGGACCGCCAGCGACCGGCTCCTTTCCTGGGCCGTAGACGGCACGTTCAAACAACGGGAACTCGGAGAGAGTCCGTTGCGGGAGATCCCCGCGATCGGCAAGACGTTCCGTTTGGCGTTCAGCCCGGACGGCAAGCGGCTGGCAGTGGCCCGAGAGGGCAGTGGCTCGGTTTGGCTCGTCGATCCTGCCACCGGCTCGCCGGAAAGGACTCTTCAAGGCGATGGACTGCCGACTCCCAGGCTGCTTGCGTTCAGCCGCGACGGACAACAACTCGCTGCCGTGGGCGCTTATCACGCGGTCGCGTGGGACGTGAGCGCGGAACGCCGGCTGGCTTGCCTCGACGAGAACAGCGGTCTGAAAGGGCTCATCGGCTCAGTGGCCCGCGCGGCGGACGGCAGCCCCTTGGTCGTGGCGTCGAGTTCTTCAGGGCCGCGGATCGCCGTCTGGGACCTGGTGCGGAGTCGCCCCGTGTGGCAACCGCCTTCGGGCGCCGTTTGGAATACGACGTGCCTCGCTCCCGGCGGGCGCCTGTTGGCCGCCTTCCAGCCGGCCGATTCGAAGGCCGCGGGAAAGATGACGGTCTTGGAACTCTCTTCCGGGCGAACGCTAATCGAGACCGAGCCGCCGGGCATGCCGATCGGGCTGGAGCCGTTCAGTCCCGACGGCCGCTGGTTGGCAACACTCCGCGCGGAAGAGTCCGCAGGAACGTTCCCAGGTCTCGGGGCCGCGGGCGACCAGACGCCGGTCACCGAAGTCGTGGTGCAGCCTTTTCCCTCGGGCGGCCCGGGGTTGAAGATCGCACACTCGTCACCGCCAAGTGCTTTCGCCTTCAGCGCGGACAGCCGGTTCTTGGCCGTCGGCTACCGCGACGGGTCCGCGCAGGTCTGGGACCTTGCGGCCGGCGAGGAGGTCTTCCGCGTCGGTCTCCGGTCCCGCGCGATCGTCCAATTGGCGTTTAGCGGCGACGGCTCTCTGCTGGCCGCAACCGACGGCCAGTCGGCCGTTGGGCTCTTGGACCTCTCTGCCCTCCGTCGCCAACTGACCGGAATCGGGCTGGACTGGTGAGGTCTTGTTTCCGTTGTCCGGCCGACGGAGAATGGGTCCCATGATTCAGCCGGCGGGCTTGCCCGCCGTGCGACCTTCTGCAGGGAGCCATGCCATGCGTTCCAGCCGATCCGTCTTGCGTCGTACCTTCTTGAAAGGTGTTTGTGGCGCCGCCGCGACTGTCGCGGTGCCGTTGGTTATTCCGTCCTCTGCCTTGGGGCTTGCCGGGCTGGTGGCCCCGAGCAAGCGGGTGACGATGGGAATGATCGGGTGCGGAGGCCACGGGGTGGGCTGGAACCTCCCCCAGATCTTCCGCAACCCGGACGACCCCGAGGCCGACAAGCTGCTCAGCCGCAAGCAGCGCGAGCCGTGGACGATCGGGAATATCGAGTCGTGGATCGAGAAGAATGCGTGAAAGGCGTTCCTGCAGCGCCGCCGACGCTGAGGATACCGCCACAGAGAGCCTGAATCCATCGGGTCGCAGCCCGTGGGCTTTGTCAGTCGGCAGGCTCTGTCCTTGCTGCGTCACCCTTCTTCGACCACCTTCAAACCCATGAGGACCGCGAGGTGCCGGACGTTTTGCAGGTGGTCGCCGTAGAAGACCACGCGGTGCAGGAGCGTCATCATGTCGTCCTTCAGGACGCCGCCGCCCCAATTGGCGAGCATCTGGTGGGCGTCGCGCACGGCGGTGGTGATCTGTGTGCGGCAGCCGCGGTCGTCGAAGTCGGTGATCTCGATGATCTTGCCGGTGGAGATGAGCATCGTGTCGAGGTTGACCAGCTTCGCGCAGGTGATCGGCTGGCCCACGCGCATCTCGACCTCCAGCGAGGCCCCGCGGTTGTCGTCGCGGTGGGTGCGGATGAGATACGGGGCGGCCTTGCCCGTGGGGCCGTCCATCTTCGTCGGCGCGCTGCAATGGGCGTGGATCACGGCGCTTTTGGCGGTGTCGAAGAGCGGGTCGCTGATAAAGCCCGGCACGCCAAAGGCGTATGTGAAGAGGAGCATCGTGAGCGTGGAATCGACGTCCGCCTCGCAGGCCCCGACCAGCCCAAGGTCATTGAGCCGCGCGAACCCGAGGCACGGATACCCGAGCACGTCGATCGGCATCCCGCCCAGGCAGCGGATCGTAATCGCCTGGGCCCGCTCCTCCTCCATGAGCTTCTTCATCGCCAGGAAAGTCCTGGCCGCCTTGAGGATCTCGGCGGGCGGAGGCTCGACCACCCGCTTGGCCTCGCTGGTCCAACGCCTGGCGTCGGCCTCCGCGGCCTGCGGATCGACCGCCTTGTGGGCTTCGATCATGCGCTGGACGGTGATCGGCACGAGTTCGGTGCCAAGCCGCTTCTTGATCTCCGCGGCCGAGCACGCGGCAGGCGTGCCGGCGGGCGCCCCGATCAGCAGAATGCGCGACTGCCGCATCAGGGCGGGGGCCCGCAGCAGGGCGACGCCGGTGGCAAGCTCGCCGTAGTCGCTCGTGGCCAGGAGCACGACCCGCTTGCCCGCCTTCTGCCACTGCGGCACATACATCCATTCGTGTCCGCTGAAGGGCTGGGCGAAAATCGCGGTGGGCCGGCCGGCGTCCGCAAGCCGGCTCAAGAGACCGCCCGTGCCCAGGGTCAGATGGACGATCAAGAGCCCGTCGGCGTCCTTGAGTTTCCCGGCGACCGCGGCGGCCTCGGCGGGTGTGCCGACCAGCTCGCGCCCGACCAGGCGCACGCCCGCAAGCTTCTTTTCCACTTCGGCCAATCGCTTCTCAAACAGGTCCCGCTCCGCGTTGAGGTCCAAGTCCGGCCGGGGCCAGGCGGTGCGGGAAACGCCGACGTAGGCGACGTGGATCTTCACCGGGCCGCTCTCCGGCGGCTTGTAGGACGGATTTCTAATCCGTCCTGTCTCGCTTCCAGCAGCGCCGGCCGCGGTTCCCGCCAAGAGCACTCCACTCGCGGCAGTGGCTTCCAGAAACTGTCTTCGGTTGCAGGCGTGGCACATGGGATGGTCCTCATTGTGGGGTTTAACCACCGGCTATCAGCGGACAGCTATCAGCTTTCAGCCGTCAGCTTTCAGCTATGGGCAATCAGTCCTCGGGTCGCCCGTATGATGACCGCCCGACGGCTGCTTGTCCAGCACTGCGACGGCCGCGGCCGCCGTGCGGACGGGCGGACCGCTCCGCGAGGTGCGGCCCCGGTCGCGGACCGACCGGGCTACTTCCTCACGGGCGTCGTTGCGCGGTAGAATGATCGGACTTGCCGAAGAGCGATTGGAGCACTGCCGATGGAAGGATTTCTGAGGTCCGACGGGCGCAAGGGGATCCGTAATGTGGTGGCCGTCGCTTACTTGGTGGAATGTGCCCACCACGTGGCCCGGGAGATTGCTGCCCCGTTTCACGACCAGGGCGTACACTTGATCGGCTTTCCCGGCTGTTTTCCGAATGCCTACGCGGCGCGGATCATGCGCCAGCTCTGCACGCACCCGAACGTCGGCGCCGTGCTCTTGGTCTCGCTGGGTTGCGAAAGCTTCGACCGCCGCAGCCTCGCGGAGGCAATCCGCCAGTCGGGCCGGCCCGTCGAGACGCTGGTCGTCCAGGAGTCGGGCGGCACGCGGCCGACCATTCAGGCCGGACACCAGTGGGTCCGCCGCACGCTCGAAGAGCTTCGCAACTCGCCTCGTGTTTCCATGGAGGTCCGCGAGTTGGTCGTGGGCACGATCTGCGGCGGCTCCGACGCCACCAGCGGGCTGACCGCCAATCCCGCGGCCGGCCGGGCCTTCGACCTTTTGGTCGATCAGGGCGCCACCGCCATCTTCGAGGAGACCGGCGAGTTGATCGGCTGCGAGCACTTCATGGCCGAGCGCGCCGCAACGCCCGAACTAGGCCGCGAGATCATCGCCTCCGTGGCCAAGGCCGCACGCTACTACCGGACCCTCGGCCACAGCAGCTTCGCCCCCGGAAACGCCGAAGGCGGACTCAC
>CAYGZI010000089.1:0-13291 GCA_964354245.1 uncultured Planctomycetaceae bacterium | reverse complement strand
CGGGCTGGGCCTTGACCAGGGCATCGACGCCCAGCTCGTGGAGACCTCGGGCTGGGCCTTGACCAGGGCATCGACGCCCAGCTCAATCCACGGCGTGACCGCGTCCACCAGGCCGGCCCAGTCGAAGGACGCGGCCATGGCCAGCGGACGGTTGGCGTCGGTCAACACCCCGCCGACCGCCAGCGGCGTGGCCTTCAGGAGCCGCTCGGAGTGCTGGTTCGAGACGGTGAATGCCGCCACCTTGTCGGACAGACCCATGCTCAGCGCGAACTGCTTGTCCAGGCCCCACGCGGCGGGCGGCGCGTAGTAGTAGATCGTGCCGGCCGCGGTCTTCGTGGTCTGCGGCTTGGGGAGCTTGAACCGGGCGATCTCCGCCTTCTCGGACGGCGGCGCCAGGTTCTCGATCGCCTCCACCGCGCCGTTCCAGACCGCGCGGTACTCCTCCATCGCCTCCACGAGCTGCTCGGCGTTAGAGACGCCCAGCACCAAGGCCGGCTCGGCCATCGGCATGGGCTTCTCCAGCTTGGGCATCTCCTTGCAGAACTGCTGGCTCTTGAGCTTCGCATCGACCACCAGCGCGGCCTGCCCGTCCGCCAGGGCGGGGATCAGCTTGTTGCGCGTCGCGGCGTCGAGGCGCTTGGCCAGCGGGCGGAGGGCTTCCATCGCCTTGTTGTAGACTTCCCGCTCCCCGGGCCCCATTTCCTGCAGCGCAAACTCCTCGAAGTACCCGTGGGCCTTCTTGACCCACTTGACCATCACGTCGTAGTCCTTGACGGTGCAGCGTCCGCGCCCGGCAATCGCCAGGATCGGCTGGCCGCCCAAGTGGCTGAGGATGCCCAACGGCTTGGCGCCGGCCTGGGCGGTGTGATCACCCCAGGCATACGAATAGCTCTCCACGCCGCGGTCGGTAAGGAAGCCGACCCCCACCGCCGCCCCGGCCTTCTGGATCGCGGGCTTCAGGTCCGCGCCCAGCTCCTGGATGTCCTTTTGGATCTTCTCTTTCTGGCTCGCGCCGAGTTTGGATTCCTTGACGACCCCCTGGGCCATGCGCACCAGGCCGTCGACGTCCGCCGCCGAAAACGTCATGCGCTGGGCCATGGCCTGGCTCACGTACGCCACGCTCGCGATCCGCCGGTCGGCGAATTTCTCCAGCTTCTTCATCTCCGGGATGTCGGCCAATCGCGGGCCGGTCCCCAGGCCGGCGAGGCACTTGGTCGAGGGTCCGATGGCCAAGAGCACGTAGTCCTTACGCAGCCCGAAGGCGAAGACGAACGTGGTGGTCTTGATCTTGGCGACGACTTTGTCCAGATCCCCCTTGTTGGCCTCCAACTGCCGGAACGGTTCCAGCGGGATCTGGTCCCAGGGGATCATGCTGCCGTCCACGGTGAGAGTCAGGTAGTCGCCGTCGCCGGCCTTCTGCCGCTTCACGATCTTGCCCAGCTCGGGGACCATCAGCGATATGCCGTTGACCGCCGCTTCCAGCTTGGTGATCTGCTCGCCGGCCAAGGTCCGGTCCTTCACCCGGAAGCCCACGATCACGTTGGGGACTTTCAGCAGGTCGATCTTCTCGGCCAGCGTGGAAAGCACCAATTGGACCTGGGCCCGGCCGACCTCGCCCGGCCCGAAGTCGCCGCTGGCCAAAGCGGTCAACTGCCCGAAGGTCCGCGTGGTGTTGAGCTTCTGAAACAGCTCCGCGGCGTCGATGGCCGCCGGATCGGCGTAAATGAAGACCTCGTTGGCGAACATGTCGCCCAAGAGGGCCAAGCCCTTCTGGACCTCAGGGTTCTGCAGCACAAACTGCACCTGGGGTATATCCAGGGCCTTGTTGACCTCCTGAAGGAGCCGCTGCGTGGCGGGGAGGCCCTTCAGCGCAGCCCAGGCCCGGCTCTTGCCCACGATCTCCACCTGCTCGCCGAGGCGGAGCGATGAGCTGTACATCGCCGCATCGCCAGGGACCCATTGCAGCGAGGTGTCGAGCTTGTCCAAAGGTCCGGCGCCGCACGCCGGCTGGGACGCCAGCCCGGCCAACGACATCGCTGCCAGCACCACCACCGGCAGGATCCAGCGTCTCGGTCGACCAACGCACTGATTGCCCATCATAGTGACTCCTCATGGGTTGAAAGGAAAACGGGACTCCCGGTCGTTCGGGGAGCCACCCCGGAAGGGATTCGCCGGCCGGCACGGATTCTTGGCCTCATGCCTCAAAAACCACTCGAAAGAGGGGATAATCCGACAACGCGATTCCACGGGCCCGCACAACCCTGTCCAATAGGGGGTGCGTACCGGCCAACTATGCGCCCATTCTATCCCTCGTCCGTCCCGCCGGCAATTGGCCCGCTCGCACCGAGAAGACGAAAAAGACTCCCGAAGTCTTTGGGACTTCGGGAGTCTCTGAGCTTCTCCAGACTTCCGGTTGGGTGGCTGGGGCAGAGCGAAGCGTGCCCCAGCAGTGGTCGACCGGGGCTTCGCTACGCTCAGCCACCAGCCACCCGACGGGTGAAGTGTGTCGGACGCTACACCGTCTCCCGCACCACGAACGGCTCGCGGTAGTTGCGCGTCAGCAGCTTGTCGGCCTCGGGGCTGTCGATAAATTTCTCCGTCTTCGGGTCGAAGCGGAGCTTGGCCCCAAGCTGATAGGTGGCCTTCGACAGGTCCATGCCCAGGACGCGCGTGAGCTGCTCCTCGATGGCCTTGATGCTGGCCTCGATGTGCTCGTTCTGGCCGAGGGCATCGTACTCCTTTCCGAACGGCGCCTGCTTGCCAAGGCGATAGGAGATATTGCCCAGGTGGCCGAGCATGGCGGAGGGGTGCCCCGTGGCGATGTCGGCATTGAGGTCCTCGACCTTGCGGCTCCGCACCGCGTCGATGAAGTTCTCGTAGTGGCCGCCGGGCTTGATCGTGATGTCCACCTCGACCAGGTCTTGTGGCTTGTCCTTTCCCTTAGGAAAGAACTTGGGAACCTCCCTGTTCCCGACCCTGACCATCTTGATGGTCCCCTCCTCCAGGTAAAACTCGTTATCGACGTGCTGGGCGGTCTGGCCGCCGGCAGGACCCTTCTTGCCGTTCAGCCCGAGGATCTCGTAGACCAACAGCGTGCCGCCGATGTCGAACACGGTCAACTGCTCGTTGGGGGTCTGGCCCTGGTCCTTGAAGTCGGGCTCATTGACCCAACGGCCACCCATCGAGATCACCGTGAACGGCTGCGCGAGCTCGCCGATCGACCAGCGGGCGATGTCCATCTGGTGGACGCCCTGGTTGCCGATCTCGCCGTTGCCGGTATCCCAGAACCAGTGCCACTCGTAGTGAACGAGATTCTCGTGGTACGGCTGCACCGGGGCCGGGCCGAGCCAGAGATTGAAGTCGAGATCCTTGGGCGGCTCTTTGATGGGCTTGAAGCCGATAGTCCAGCGGACCTTGCTCGCCCACGCCTTGGTCACCAGCAGCTTGCCGTACTTGCCGCTTTGGGCGGCGGCGCAGGAGCGGGCCCAGCGGGCGTCGCTGCGGCTCTGGGTGCCGTGCTGGACGATCCGCTTGTATTTGCGGGCGGCCTCGACGCACTTGCGCCCCTCGAAGACGTTGTGGCTGCACGGCTTCTCGACGTACACGTCCTTGTTGGCTTGGCAGGCCCAATAGGTGATCAGCGCGTGCCAGTGGTTGCAGGTTGCCACGGAGACGGCGTCGAGGTTCTTCTCTTCCAGGGCCTTGCGGATGTCCTGGAAGCACTTGGGCGTGTTGCCGGCCAGTCGCTCCACGTCCTTGATCCGCTGGTTGAAGATCCGCGAGTCGGGATCGATGAGATAGGCGACCTCGACTCCCGGGATGCGGGAGAACCCGCTCATGTGGTCGCTGCCGCGGCCGTGGATCCCGGCCACGCCGATGCGGACCCGCTCGTTGGCGCCGACGATCTTGGCGGTGGCCTTCTTCGGCGCGGCCTTCTTCCTCTTCTTGCCCTCTTGGGCAAGAACCTGCCCGCCGGCAAGCGTGAGGGCGGCGCCGGCCGCCGCGGTCTTCAAGAAATCACGACGGGTTTGACGCGACATAGGATGCTCCTTGGACATGAGGAAGGCGTGGATCAGGAGGGTTCGGTACAAACGCCCATTACACTCAACCGGCCGCGGGAAGTCCAGCCTCGGCGGCGTTTTTTTCCGCGGCCGGCGGTGCCCCCGTTGTATCCTCCATTGGAGGGAGTATAATTCACGCCATGGAGGCAACCGATCCCCTGAAGCGCGAATCCTCAGATTCGCCCGGCGCGATTCCTCCGGAGTGGCTGGAGGAGTTCGAGGCGGCGGCACGCCGGCCGCTCAAACTGCGGTTCCAATACTCCTTCATCCACACGTACAAGCCGGTCTTGGACGACGCCCCGTACCGATCGTTCGACACCATGGAGGACTACCGCCGCTGGTGCGAGGAAAACCTGCCGGACTGGCTGGGCTATGGGCGCGTTTGAATATCGCCAGGCCGAGGAGATCCGCAACGTGCTGCGCCGCCACGGCGTGCGGTATCTCTTTATGGGTTGGTCCGGCGCCGTGCTGCACGGGTTCCCCGATGCCACGCAGGAAGTCGAACTTCTGCTCGATCGGAATTCCGACAACTGCCGCGCGCTGGTCTCGGCGCTTCGGGAGTTGAGCTTCCCGTTAACCGACGAGGAGGTCGGCGAGATCGAGCGCGGCAAGGACTTCGTGCAACTCCGCAGCGGCCCCTTCGATCTCGATCTGGTCTTCGCGCCCGACGGCATTGAACGCTTTGACGATGCCTGGCGCCGTCACGTCGACGTAGAGGGCTTTACGGTCTGCCACCTGGACGACATCATCGCCAGCAAGGAAGCCACCCATCGGCAGAAAGACCTGGAATCGCTCCCCCGGCTGCGTTCGTTCCGCGAGTACTGGATGAGACGAGACGCCGGTTCTGCTGTATAATCCAGTAGTCACCCACCCAGGAGGGCCGCCACCCATGAGGACTGTTCATTTCGAGTCGGAAGTCGGCAAGGATGGCGTATTGTCTTTGCACGTTCCGCTCGGCCCCGTCGAGGCAAACACGCGAGTGCTCGTGACGATTCAGCCGGTGTCCCAGCCGGCGCTCAACCAGAACGAATCCCGATCCGATTGGCGCCAATTCGTCGAGAAGACTTACGGTTGCTGCGCAGGGCTAGGGCTTGAAGAGCCGGACGACTTGCCTCTCCAATCGCGGGCCTGGCCGGAAACATGAAGTACCTGCTGGATACCAATGCGTGCATCCGCTACCTCACCGGTCGAAGCCAGACCCTACGGCAACGCCTCGACGCGGCCGGCGAAGACGAAATTGCCTTATGCTCCGTCGTTCTTGCGGAACTCTGCTACGGGGCAGCGAAGAGCGTCTCGCCCGGGCGAGTGCTGGAGCTCCAGCAGCGGTTTGTGTCGCGGTTCCGGTCATTGCCGTTCGACGACGCCGCGGCGAGCGCGTACGGGCCCATCCGAGCCGACTTGGAACGATCCGGAGCCCCGATCGGTGCAAACGATCTGTTGATCGCCGCCATCGCCGTGAGCAATCGTCTTGCTCTGGTCACCCACAACCTTGGCGAATTCCGACGAGTTCCGGGTCTGTCCGTCCAGGACTGGGAGCAGCCGCAGGAGTCTGAGGGCTAGTCCCCAATCACCTTCACCAGCACCCGCTTCGGCCGCCGCCCGTCGAACTCGCCGTAGAAGATCTGCTCCCAAGGGCCGAAATCGAGCTTGCCCTTGGTGATCGCGACCACCACCTCGCGGCCCATGATCTGGCGCTTGTGGTGGGCGTCGGCGTTGTCCTCGCCGGTGCGGTTGTGGCGGTAGCGCTCGGGCGAGGGATCGAACGGGGCCAGTTGCTCCAGCCACCGCTTGTAGTCCTCGTGCAGCCCCGGCTCATCGTCGTTGATGAAGACCGAGGCCGTGATGTGCATCGCGTTCACCAGCACGAGCCCCTCCTGCACGCCGCTTCGGCCCACGATCTTCTCCACCTGCGGCGTGATGTTGACGAAGTCCATGCGCTTGGGCACGTTGAAGGTGAGATATTCCGTGTGTGACTTCATGGCATGATCCCCAAGAATGGACAACCTGAACCGCCGGCCATTGTACCCCGCGTGGCGTGGGGCGCAAAGCCGGCGGCCTCTTGGAGCGCGGTGATTCATCACCGCTTTTCGTACGGTCGGAAGACGGTGGCCCGCTTCACCCGCCGGGTATAATGAACTCAGCGTTGTCGGACCCACAAACGGCGAGTCGCACATGAGAACCCCGCACCGTCGCATCCTCGGCCGGAGAGAGATGGCCGTCTTCGGACTGCTCTTGATCCTGATCGGCTACGTGCTCTACCGCTCGTGGGCCTCCGCTCCCGATCCCATTCTCCCGGAAGGCTTTTCAAGCAGCCCCAGCGGCGACCAGCGGCTCCGCAAGCTGGCCCTCGGCGTTTGGGAGGACGACTACCAGGGCAAGCGGACCATGACGCTCCGCGACGACGGCACCGGCACGATGGTTGTCGAGCTGAGCGGGCTGAAGGCCGCGCTCTTCGCCTCCAAGCTCACCTTCGAGATGGAGTGGTCGGTCCAGGACGGCAGAATGAAGAAGCGGACGACGGGCGGGGAGCCTGCCGGCCGCGTCAAGCTGATCCTGAAAATGATGGGGGACCGCGTCGATGAGCCGATCCTCGACTTGACCGAGGACCGTCTGGTCCTCCTCGACAAGGACGGCAAGACGAAGTACAACTGGCGGAGGACAAGGATGAAGGATGAGGGATGAAGGATGAGGGTGATCTTTCTTTCATCCTTCATCCCTCATCCTTCATCCTTCTGCCTACTACGGGAGAGATTCCAATGGATGCTGACGCCCTGGCGTTCTTCAAGAAGACCCTGGAAACCCCCAGCCCGTCCGGATATGAAAGCCCACTCCAGCAGGTGGTGCGCGAGTACGTTGCCCCGTTTGCCGACCAGGTGGCCGGCGACGTCCACGGCAACGTCATGGCCGTACGCAATCCCGGGGCCGAGCGCCGCGTGATGCTCGCCGGCCACTGCGACCAGATCGGCCTGATCGTCCAGTACATCGACACCGACGGCTACCTCTTTATCCAGGCCATCGGCGGCTGGGACCCGCAGATGCTCGTCGGCCAGCGGACCACCGTCTGGACCGACGGCGGCCCGGTCTTCGGCGTCATCGGGCGCAAGCCGATCCACCTATTGACCGAAGAGGAGCGCAAGCAGGTGCCCAAGATGAAGGACCTCTGGCTCGACGTCGGCGCCGCCAACAAGGAGGAGGCCGAGAAGCTCGTGCGCGTCGGCGACCCGATCACCGTCGAGCTGGCCCACCACGAGATGCGCAACGAGCGGATCGCCTCGCCGGCCATGGACGACAAGTGCGGCCTGTGGGTGGTCATGGAGGCCCTGCGACGCATCGACGCCGAAAAGCTCCGCTGGGCGGTCTACGCCGTCTCCACGGTCCAGGAGGAGGTCGGTCTGCGCGGGGCCAAGACCAGCGCGTTCGGGATTGATCCCCACGTCGGCATCGCCGTGGACGTTACCCACGCCACCGACTGCCCGACCGTCGAGAAGAAGGAAGAGGGCGACATCGCCCTGGGCAAAGGCCCGGTCATCGAGCGCGGCCCCAACATGAACCCCAAGGTGGTGCGCCGCCTCATCGAGATTGCCAAGGCCCACGACATCCCGCTGCAAATCTCCGCCAGCGGCAAGGCCACGGGCACGGACGCCAACTCGATCCAGATCAACCGGGCGGGCGTGGCCACGGGCCTGGTGAGCATCCCCAACCGCTACATGCACAGCCCGGTCGAAGTCATTGCCCTTCCCGACATGGACCGCGCCGCCGACCTTCTGGCCCGCTTCTGCGAGAGCCTCGGCGAGGCCGAAGACTTTCGGCCGTAGGTCGTTTCTGTTGCGGAAGGTGGGAAACGGTAGGAACCGGCAGGGTGGGAAACGGTAGGGTGGGACAAGCGCAGCGCAGTCCCACCACCCGTGATTAAGCGGGCTTCTGGTGGGACTGCGCTGCGCTTGTCCCACCCTACGACCTATGGCAAGCGCTGGCGAGATGCCGGCGCTGCCAGGCCGCCATGCGGTTCGGGGTGCATCCGCCGGCTCGGCGGGTCTCCGGGATCAATCCGCACCACCGCTCTTCCGCTCCAGCTCGGCGCGGCTGAGCGTTTTCTGGCGCCGGCGCTCGACCATCATCTGCCAGAAGTCGTCGCTGCTCCCGAGTTGCACCTGCTCCTCGTCCAAGCCTTCGACCCCAACAACCAGCGCCACGGGAACGCCGTTGCGGGTAACAACAACTCGCTCAGATTGAGCCTCGCGGACACAGGTGTCCAGTGTTGCCTGTTCCAGGACGACCGTTTTCACAGGATTCCCTCCGTCGTATTGCGAGGACGCTTCTGCCGCACCGCCCGCACGATCACGCGGCGTTCAGTCTACCCCTCCCAGGGCAACCTCGTCAATGGAATGCCGCGCGGTCGAAGTGATTTCGCTTTCCGACATGGACCGCGCGGCGGACCTCCTGGCCCGCTTCTGCGAAAGCCTTGGCGAGGCCGAAGACTTCCGGCCGTGAGCGTCGCGCTGTTTCTTCACTGTCGATTTGTGATAAAATGGGAGAGCGAGCCAATCCCAGGAGAATCCCCCATGCCCGAGCTAATCCCCCCTGAATTCGCCGAGTTCGTTGAGAACGAGTTGGCAAGCGGCAACTATCATTCCCCCGAGGAAGTGGTGGCCGAAGGGCTCCGGTTGCTGCGCGAGCACAAGCTGTATGAGCTTCGCAAGGAGATTGACGCCGGCTTGGAGCAGATCGAGCGCGGCGAGGGGATTCGGCTGACGGACGAGCGGGCTCTGGATCAGTTCTTTGAAGAGATCAGAAATCGGGGTTCGGTTCGGCTTCAGGGGAGCCAACAGCGCGAATGATCCCCTATACTGTCTCGCCGCTGGCCCAGGCCGACCTGGAAGAGATCTGGCAATACGTCGCCCGGGACAATCGGCCGGCGGCAGACCGGTTACTCGGCCGGTTCCGGGATAAGTTCCTCCTGTTGGCGGGCCAGCCTCAGATGGGAGAGCGCCGCGAGGACTTGCGTCCTAATCTCCGTGCCTTCACGGCGGGCAAGTACGTGATCTACTTTCGGCCCAAGGAGAACGAAATTGAGATCATCCGCGTCCTGCACTCCGCGCGGGATGTGCGGGCGTTGTTCTGAGCCCGCCCGCGCGGGCGATATACCACCCGGCTGCGTCATATCGTAGAATAGTGGACGGAGTCGAAGCGTTCAGTTGCGAGAGCGGAGGAAGCCAATGAGCACGGTCGCATACGCCCATATCGAACTGGATCAGGACAACGTGCCAATCCTGGCGGGGACGCAGACCAAGGTCGTCGAAGTCGTCCTTGACCATCTCGCCCACGGTTCCGATGCCCTGGAAATCCACCGGGAATACCCCTCCCTGAGCCTTGGGCAGATCTACAGTGCGCTAGCGTATTATTACGACCACCAGGCCGAAATGGACCAGGACATCGAACGCAGACTGGGCAACGTGGAGCGGATCAAGGGTGAACTCGGCGAGGGACCCATTAGCAAGAAACTGAAGAGCAAGGCGGTGTTGCCGTGAGCGTACCCTACCAGTCGATCATCACCATCGAGCCGGGCAAGCGGTCCGGCAAGCCGTGCATCCGCGGGACGAGGATGACGGTCTACGACGTTCTCTCGTACCTGGCGGCGGGCATGACGCACCAACAACTGCTCGAAGACTTCCCGTATCTCACCGAAGAGGACATTCTGGCGTGCTTGAGCTTCGCGGCGGAACGCGAACGGCAGAGACCGGTGAGGCGCGGATGAAGCCGCCTTTCGATGAGCGTCTGCTCCGCTTGACCTCCCGCTTCCCGGCGGTGATACTTGCGGGCAGGGAAGTCCGGTTACAGGATAAGCTAGGCTCTGCAATGCCTGGCTTGGGGAGGAGAGAAAACGGGCGATTCTGCACCAAGAACTATGGGCGGGTGGCGTCTCGGCGGCATCCTCGGGTGCGTCCTCGGTGCCTACCTGGGGTCGCTCATCGCCACCGCCGAGAACGAAAGGCACAAAGGCGAATTGTTTGGTTGGTTTTTCGCGCCCATGGACGACTGGATCTACATGTCCGTCGGAGCAGTTATCGGGGGCGTGGTGGGCGCCCTGCTCGGTGACGCAGTGGCCTGGGGGTTGTCGGCACGGGCAGGCACTGGTTCTTCCACCGAACCCTCCCCCGCCGAACGCATGGCGGCCGAAGTAAACATCGACGGATACCGGATTGAAGTCCAAGGGGCGAGCGCACGCACGGAGTTCCGCGAAGGCGGGATCGAGGTGGTCGTCGGCGGTCACGTGCTCGTGCTGGAGCCGGCCAGCGGGGAACTGGCAATGAACGGGGTCGGGCTCGGTGTGGTGCATCGCGGGGACCACATCCTGGTTATTGATCGGGGCGTGGTGTCCGTGAATGGCATTGAGCGCAGAGGCGAAGGCGGCGCCTAACCCGCGCTGCAGCCGACGGCGGCGCGTCCGCTGGGTTTCGCGCGACGTGGAGTCGCTGATCCGAGTCTACGACCGACGCCTGGGTCTGGCTGGATCTGCAACGGCCGACTTGCCGCATTTTGCCTATGCGGTAGCATACAAGCCGACGCCGGTCATCGTGACCCCTGAAGGACTGCTGACGACGCATCGGGGAGATTTTGAATGATAGACGACCCAATCGTCAAAGAAATCCACGAAACCCGGCGGCGGATCATGGAAGAGTGCGGCGGCGACCTGGAACGATTGATCGCACACCTCAAGGCAGCCGAGCAGCAGGACAAGGATCGGCTCGTGACGATGGAGGAAGTCCAGAAGCGGGCCGCCACGCCGAACCAGTAGGGCCGGCTGTGCCGCCCCCTTTTGTGTGGGGCCACGGCGCTTGACCTGCGACTCCCCGGCGGTGATACTCGCGGACGGGGACTTCCCGTTACACGACAAGTTGGGCGGTGCGAACGAGGTGCATCTATGGATTGGGAAGTCAGTCTCAAAGGCGATGCTGCGGACCTCGAAATCCTCTCGCAGTCCTTCACCGATCCGGCTTTCAGCATTTCTAAACTGGGTGAGGAATTCGTCCTCACGTCTTCTGAGTTTGACGCGATGAACGACGCCCGACAGGTCCGGGACAGGGCGAAGGTGCTCGTTGACTTGGTCAACGGAGCATCTATGCTGGCGATTGGGTCGCGAACTCCTGTCGCCATCGGGGGGGTGCATCGCCGCCATGCGGACGGGCACCGCGACGTTGCCATGTTCGCCGAAATCGTGGGTCATTGCCGCGTTCTAGCTTCACTCACCATCGCTCATCTCGACGGCTCGACAGAGACGTTTCGTCCGGGTGATCTGATTCGCGATTGGGTCAAGGTCGCTTCAACTGACAAGGAGGTTGCGAAAGCCTTGAGTCTCTTGAGTACCGGGCCTGCTGACTGGGTTAACCTGTATCGCGTACTTGAAGTCGTAGCCTCTGATTGTGGAGGCCATCGCAGAATCAACGCCAACGGGTGGGCGACCAAGAAAGCAGTGGGTTTGTTCACGCACACAGCCAATAGCCCGGGCGCAATCGGCAGTGCGGCTCGACATGGAGCTCAACAGACTCGGCCGCCTGCCAAACCGATGCCTCTTCCCGAGGCAAGATCGCTGATCCTGGGCATTGTCCAGGCTTGGCTCCGTGCAAAGGTCGCGGCTTCATGAAGCAGCGAGAGACGGCCGGATGACGCTGCTGGCTGGTCCAGCAGTGCGCCGGCCGGGTCCAGTACGGCGATCCCACACCGCGGGACAAGCCGGCAGTTGCACCTTGCGTTTGCAGGACAGAAACAGAAATGAAGTGCAGCATCCAGGGATGCCCGGGGAACTACGAGCATCGCCCGATCGTCCACACCGTCAAGCGCGGAGCCGAGGTCCTGGTGTTCGAGAGCGTGCCGGCGGAGGTCTGCGACGTGTGCTCGGACATGCTCCTTGCACCGGAGACGATCCGGCACCTTGAGGAGATGATCGGTCAACGCGCCGAGCCCCAGAAGCACGCGCCTCTGTTCACGTACGCGTGAGGAATCCGAACGGCCACTGACTGGGGCTTCACTACGCTCAGCCGCCAGCCACCCGACGGAAACGAAGATTAACGGCGATGCCGCAGTGAGAAGTGAGCAATGAGAAGTGCAAAGTGCAAACTGGCCCGCGGCCCCTCATCCTTCATCCCCCATCCCTCATCCCTCGCCCCTCGCCACTCATCCCTCATCCCTCATCCTTCATCCCTTTAGGACCCCTCCCTTGACTTTGCTGGAGCTGATGCTCACCTCGCTGGGTCTGGCCATGGATGCCTTTGCGGTGTCCATCGCCACCGGGCTGACCGTCCCGCGGGTGACGGGCCGGCACGCCTTCCGCATGGCATTCCACTTCGGCCTCTTCCAGTTCCTCATGCCGGTCCTGGGGTGGCTGGCCGGCCGGGAGGTCGCCGATTGGATCGGCGGCTACGACCACTGGATTGCCTTTGCCCTCCTGGCATGGGTCGGCGGCAGGATGCTCTGGGAGGCCCGTCGAGCAGAAGAAGAGGAGGCCCAGGGCGACCCAACCCGCGGTTGGATGCTGGTGACGCTCTCGGTCGCCACGAGCCTGGATGCCCTGGCCGTGGGCTTCAGCATGGCCCTTCTGGGAGTAGTCGTCTGGGGGCCGGCCGTCGTCATCGGGATCGTGACCGGCACGTTGAGCACGCTGGGGATCCTGTTCGGCGGGCGCCTGGGCCCTCGCTGGGGCCGCTGGGCAAAGCTCGTCGGCGGGTGCGTGCTCGTGGCGATTGGGATAAGGATCATGGTTTCCCACCTGGGTGCGTAATGCGGCCTCGCCGCCGCAACGAGTGCTTTCAGCTTCAGCGGCCAGGTGCCAGCAATTGTAGGTCACTTTGGATTACCGCATTCCGAGCGAACTGCGGTGTCCTTCCGGGAAGACATCGCGGTGTCTTGCGTAGCGAAGTACGGGTGCCTCTTCTCTGTTTCGTTCGGGAAAACGCACGCGAACAGAGAAGAGGCACCCGTACTCCCTCCTTGGGGAGTCGCCCCATGAAGCTGGCCGCGAATACTGGAAATCCATCCTATTACGTATGCTCGGGGTGACCTACAATTGCTGGCACTTGGCCTATCAGCCGTCAGCTATCAGGTGAGCCCTGTGATGGACGAGAATCTCGCCGCTTCCGCGGGCAAACAGACTTCCGAAGTCTCGAAGACTTCGGAAGTCTCGGGCCCCGATTCGGGGAACCGCCTGCCGCGCAACGTCAAGCTGCTCGGCTGGG
>CAYGZI010000088.1:3030-13366 GCA_964354245.1 uncultured Planctomycetaceae bacterium | reverse complement strand
TTGCCTGAAAGGCCCGAAGGGTGCTTCGCACAAAAGGTGCCTGTCACCTTTTCCGACACCGCCTGCGGGAATGGCGGAATTGGCAGACGCGCCAGGCTCAGGACCTGGTGACCCTTACACGGTCATGGGGGTTCAAGTCCCCCTTCCCGCACCTCGGTAGGACAGGCTTCCAGCCTGTCCTTTTCTGTTCCGTCCGCGTCGCGACACGCAGGATGCGCGTCCTACGCACCTGGGGTAGTGAAGTGATTCACGCTTGCCGTCATTTCTGAATTCATCGCAACCGCGGTTTGGCCTGGGGTTGTACGACTACCCCGAACTAGGTAAGATGGGCATCCGGCCAGAGGGCAGCCATCGCCGGGTCTTCCTCGCCTGCCCGTCTTGACCGCACCTTACGACATTCTGTGCGTGAGAAGGGTCGCTGGCCTCGTCCAAGTGGATTTGCCACGGTGTCGAGCATGACAAGGAAATGGTTCCGAATCTCGCTCGGTGTAGCGGCGATCGGTCTGCTTGGCGCGATTCTTGGCTGCTATTTCTATGCGTACTACCTGACCCGCGACGACCGCCCAAGGACCCTCTACTGTTGGCTGGTTTTCGGCTCCGAGGAGAAGCCCCGCGTCTTGGTCCGTTGCGACGATTGGGCCATCTCGGTTGACGCGAACGGCAATGGCCGATTTGAGCCCAACGAGCGTTTTGCACGCATCCAGGACTGCACAGGTGTTGAAATCCGATCTGCGGATGGTGAGACCACGTACACGATCGCCAGTGTTGTGTACCAAAAGGTGAATCAGCCGCCCTGGGCGCGGCTTCGCATCTACGTCGACATTCGAGGGCCACGCGAGTATCGCCAATTGGGCGAAGCGGACATGGCGGCTGCGCGTCGCGACGCGGTGGAGATCCCCTTCGACGGGCCGTTGATGATCGAAGAGCCCTACGACTACTTCCGGACGTCCGAAGCGCCTCATCCCCCGGTACAATTTTGGAGAGGAGGAAAGCCAAGTGAGTTGCAGGCGCACATCGCGACCCTCCGCCCCCGCTCCGGTGCGGCCGTTTGCCCGAACATCGGCTACGAGCCGGCGTTTCCCGAGGGAATCCGTCCGGTTGTCGATATCGAGTTTCCGCCCAAACAGGGCGACGTGCCGATACGGAGGCGTTACGTACTCGACGGCTTCTGCTGAGGGTTCAAGTTCTATGGAACCGTGTCGGTTCCCCCAGACGCTGGCCTCGGTAAAGGAAGGATGACGATGTCATTCGCCGACTGGAAGGAAGGCCGAGTATCGTCGAGCACGGTCGACGTCCAGATTATCGAGGAATCGGGCCCGGTCTTTGGCTCGCAGTCATCACGCGGAAAGCCAAAGATGCCCTCGCGGCCTTGAGGTGGCACCCGCCGTTGCCGCCCGTAGCAGATAGTAGGCTGGGGCAGAGCGGGGCCCCGGCAGGGTCTTGCCCATCGCGGAATTCTGGCAACAGCAAGCCCCAAGCCCTGCTGGGGCTGCCGCCCCAGCCTACGCTTACGCTCTGCTCAGGGGACAGGCAAGATGCCTGTCCTACTGCGCTAGAAATCCGCGCTCCCCGGGGTACGGGGGTAGGGGATCACGTCGCGGATGTTGCCCATGCCGGTGATGAACTGGATCGTCCGCTCCAGCCCTAGCCCGAAGCCGGAGTGCGGCACGGTGCCGTAGCGGCGGAGGTCGAGATACCACCAGTAGTTCTCTTCGTCGAGCCCCTGCTCCTGCATGCGCTGGCGGAGCACGTCGAGCCTCTCTTCGCGCTGGCTGGGTCGGATCGTGAGCCTCGCCGGGCTACCAGGGGGACCCAAGCGGAAGTTTCACTGCTTCAGACGGAGTGCCGAGTCCTACGCCGCGGCGGCCCAAGGAGGCGGCAGTCCGGCAATGGATACGCGACTGGCCCACAAGAATCACGGTCTATCGGGCTAGGCAATCGAGGAGTTCGTTTCGGCTCGAAATCGAGGAGGTATCCTGAGAGACGGCAATCGCGATTCCGCAGGACTGCCTGGACCTGCCACGTCGTTCCAATCGCTTAGGCAGGGTGGCCGGTAATCGTCACGTAGTCCGCCCCCACAGCGGTCAGATCACATCTGCGAACCGCCGCAGTTCCGCCACGGTCTGCGCTAACCCCTGTCGTTCCAGTGCGGCCAGGAAGTCGTCAACGCTCATGGGCGGGTTCTTGAGGCTCTCCCGCTGCCGTTTTGCCGCGGCGCATACGAGGTGTGGCGCGAGGTCGAGAAGGTGGTCGATGAAGTCGTCCGGGTGTTGCGCAACGATCCCCCACTTCCTCAGAGTCTCCGGCGGGAAGTCACCCAAGTTGAAGGTGACGATCACATCAGCTCTTGAACGAATGGCCGCAGCCAGGACGTGACGGTCGTCCGGATCGGGAAGTGCGACAACCGGGATGAGGTCTTCGTAATCCGTGACCAGACAATCCCGAACATGGACGTTCATCAGTTGGCGGGTCCGCTCCAACTGCTCACGGGTGAGGTCGGGGCGTTTCTCCAAGACGCTGCGCATCCACTCCCCGTGAATTGCGTCCGTCCATTTGGCGCGAAACAGGTCCGTCAGCGCCAAGTGCATGAGCAAGTCGCGCAGCGGTGCCTGGTACAGCACGCACGCATCGAAAACGGCGGTGAACTGGCTCACGCTCAGTAGCCCATTCCGTGCGTCTGTGCTTCAGCCGCCAGTTTTTCCAGGGCCTTGAGCCGGTCCTGATCGACTTTCCGCTTGAACGCCATCAGATCATCGAATCGAATCCGCCGGTGCGTGCCGACCTTGCGGAATGGAATATGGCCTTCTTCAATAAGACGGATCAAAAAGGGACGCGAGACGTTCAGAAGGTCTGCGGCCTGCTGCGTGGTGAGTTCCGCATGGACCGGCATCAGCGTCACGGCATTGCCCTGAGCCATCTGGGTTAGGATGTCCGTCAGCAACCGGAACGCCGGGACCGGAATGGCTACCGACTCCTCGACCTCATCGTCGGCCTGGACGCTGAGGTGAAGGCTGCGACGACGCTTGCCCAGCAGTCGCGCCAGGCGACGGCTCGATTCCTCGGCAAGCCGAGTATCGGCCTCGGTGGGCGTAACGGTTTTGGAGAAGTTGACGTCTACAGTAGACATGGCGATACCTGGAAGGGCTTCACGTGCTTTTGTTCATCGGCTTGCCCAATCTTAGCCCACAAACGAAACAAAAGCAATATCCCAAATAGACGAAATGCGAGAAATTGACCGGAGAAGCCCATCGTCGGGTAAGTCCCGATGTACGAACGGGTGGCCATCGGGGCGGGTTCAGGAGCTAGTGACCCTTACTCAGTGATGTGGGTTCAAATCCTCCCTCCCGCACTCAAAAGTCCGCGCTCCCCGGCGTGCGCGGGTAGGGAATTACGTCGCGGATGTTGCCCATGCCGGTGATGAACTGGATCGTCCGCTCCAGGCCGAGCCCGAAGCCGGAGTGCGGCACGGTGCCGTAGCGGCGCAGGTCGAGATACCACCAGTAGTTCTCCTCATCGAGCCCTTGCTCCTGCATGCGCTGGCGGAGCACGTCGAGCCGCTCCTCGCGCTGGCTGCCGCCGATGATCTCGCCCACCTTGGGCACCAGCACGTCCATTGCCCGGACCGTGCGCCCATCGTCGTTCACCCGCATGTAGAAGGGCTTGATCGTGCGGGGATAGTCGAACAGGATCACCGGCTGCTGGAAGTGCTTCTCGGTCAGATACCGCTCGTGCTCGGCCTGGAGGTCGTGGCCCCAGGCCACAGGAAACTCGAACTCCTGCGCGGACTGCTTGAGGATCTCTACCGCCTCCGTGTAAGAGATCTGCACGAACGGGCTTTGGACGATCTTCTGCAGGGTTTCGATGGCCGTGGGGTCGATCCGCTGGTTGAAGAACTGCATCTCTTCGGAGCACCGCTCTAGCACGTCTCGGAAGATCCGCTTGAGGAACCGCTCGGCCAGGTCCATGTTGTCGTGGAGGTCGAAAAACGCCATTTCCGGCTCGACCATCCAGAACTCGGCCAGGTGGCGGGTGGTGTTCGAGTTTTCCGCCCGGAACGTGGGGCCGAACGTGTAGACCTTGCCCAAGGCGCAGGCAAAGGCCTCCACGTCCAACTGGCCGCTGACGGTCAGGTAGGTGCGCCGGCCGAAGAAGTCCTGGGCATAATCGACCTCCTCGTCTACGCGCGGCGGGTTGGCGGGGTCGAGCGTGGTGACGCGGAACATCTGCCCCGCCCCCTCGCAGTCGCTGGCGGTGATGATCGGGGTGTGGATGTAGTAAAACCCTTCCTCCTGGAAAAAATCGTGGATCGAGCGGCTGACGCAGTTGCGGACCCGGGCGATCGCGCCGAAAGTGTTTGTCCTGGGCCGCAGGTGGGCGATCGTGCGGAGAAACTCGAAGCTGTGCTGCTTCTTTTGCAGGGGGTAGGCTTCCGCGTCGGCGATCCCGTGGACGGTGACGCCCTTTGCCTGGACTTCGGTGGCCTGGCCCGTGCCGGGCGATTCCTTGACCAGCCCGGCGACCGTGACGCTGGAGCCGGCCGTGAGCCGCTTGACTTCGGATTCGTAGTTGGGGAGCGACCCGTCGGCCACGACCTGGATGTTGCCGAAGCACGAGCCGTCGTTGAGCTCCAGGAAGCTGAAGCCGGCCTTCGAGTCGCGGCGGGTGCGGACCCAGCCGGAGAGCGTCACTTCCTGGCCGATACTCTCTCGCGAGCGGGCCTGGGCGACGGAGAGCTTTTTCATGGCGGTAGGCAGTAGGCAGAGGGCAGTAGACGGTAGACAGTAGACTGTAGTCGGTAGACGGTAGCTCATGGTACCGCAACTGCGGTTGTGGGCAAGTGGGGGCAGATAGGGCTATGGAGCTTGTTTCAGGTCCGTGGTGCTGGTAAGATCCGGGGCACGTTCACACCAAGGGAGGAACCACGGTCATGGCAGAAGCGAGTAACCGGGGACAAGCAGAATCGGGGCCGCCCCCGGGCGGGGCCGTTGAGGGAGGGCGAATCACCCGGGCCCAGTGGCTCGTGCTGGCCGCGGCCTTCTTGGGCTGGATGTTCGACGGCGTGGAGATCGGACTGCCGCCGATCATGGGCCGGCCGGCCTTGATCAACCTTGTGCGCGACGAACTAGGCGCCAACCAAAGCGACAGCGACGCGGCAAAGAAGGCCAAGGAGGCGAGAGTCGCTTGGCTCTTGGGCGTGTTGGGGGCCATGTTTCTCGTGGGGGCGGCTACCGGCGGCATCCTCTTCGGCTGGCTGGGCGATCGCTTCGGCCGCGTGCGCATCATGATCTTCAGTGTGCTGACCTACTCGCTCTTTACCGGCGCGGTCTACTGGGCCGAAGTCCCTTGGCAACTGATGGTCCTGCGGTTCATCGCCTCGATGGGGATGGGCGGGCAATGGTCGCTGGGAGTGGCCCTGGTGGTGGAGTCTTGGCCCGGCATCGCGCGACCGGTCTTGGCGGGAGTGATCGGCGCCGCGGCCAACGTCGGCTTCCTCATGATTTCCACTTTGGGGTATCTGATCCCGGTGACGCCCGACTCCTGGCGCTGGATCATGCTGGCCGGTGCGTCGCCGGCGGTTCTGGTCTTCTTCATCGCCATCTTCGTACCAGAGTCCGAGCGGTGGAAAGCGGCAGTCCGCAAGCGGACCGTCTCGCCGATCAAGGAGATATTCGCTCCCACCTTGCGCTCCAAAACGCTGATTGCGATCGCGCTCTCGGCGATTCCCTTGCTGGGCACGTGGGGCTCGGTGCAGTGGGTGCCGTATTGGGTCGACAAGACCCTCGCCCCCTGGGACCCGAGCGCCAAGTCGCTCGCTCAGATCTACTCGTCCATCGGCGCGATCATCGGCTGCTTGATCGCGCCGGTGCTGGGCGGCCGCTGGGGTCGGCGCCCGGTTTACTTCGGCATGTGCCTGATCTCGCTGGGGACGTGCCTCTATATGTTCCTGGTACTGAGGAGCTTCGACTGGTGGTTCCTTGCCACGATCACGGTGGTCGGCGGGATTACTGCCTCGTTCTACGGGTGGCTGCCGTTGTACCTGCCGGAACTCTTCCCCACGCGCGTGCGGGCCACCGGCCAGGGCTTGAGCTTCAACTTCGGGCGGATCCTGGCGGCCGTCGGAGTGATCCTCGGCAGCGGCCAGATCGCCGCGTTCTTCGGCGGCTACGAGTTCGCGGGGGCGATCATCAGCCTCGTCTACATCTTCGGCCTGTTCGCAATCTGGCAAGCGCCGGAAACGAAGGGAAAGCCGCTGCCGGAGTGAAAGACAATAGGAAGAACCGCAGAGGACGCGGAGGGACGCAGAGGACGGAAGAAGAGAGAAGGTAGAAGACAGGGGCAGAGCAATCCGCGTAGCGGACGGGCTTGGCCGCCGCTCACTTTCTTATTCCCTCCTCTGCGTCCTCTGCGGTTTGTTTCCCGCTCTCCGTTCAAAGGCCCCTCGCCGCGAGCCAGCGCTCGGCGTCCAGCGCGGCCATGCAGCCGGTGCCAGCGGCGGTCACGGCCTGCCGATAGTAATCGTCGGCCACGTCGCCCGCCGCGAACACACCTTCCACGCTCGTGTAGGTCCGCAGCGGCGTGGTCCATTTGACGTATCCCTTGGGCGTCAATTCTAGCTTGCCCTTGAGAAACGCCGTGTTCGGCGTATGCCCGATGCCCAGGAAGACGCCCGCGCAATCTAGGCGCAGCTCCGGCTCGCCGGCGGTGCTCGCCAGGCGCACGCCGGTCACACCGTCCTTTTCGTTGCCCAGGACTTCCTCGAGGGTGCGGTTCCAGAGGATCTCGATCTTCGGATTATCCATCGCCCGCTTGGCCATGATCTTCGAGGCCCGCAGCTCGTCGCGGCGATGGACGAGGTAGACGGTGCTGGCGAACTTGCTCAGGTAATCGGCCTCTTCGACCGCGGCGTCCCCGCCGCCGATCACCGCCAGCGGCCGGTTGCGGAACCGCGGCAGGGCCCCGTCGCAGATTGCGCAGGCGCTCACCCCGCGGTTCTTGTACTTCTCTTCCGAGGGCAGCCCGAGGTAATTGGCCCTTGCCCCCGTGGCCACAATCACCGAAAGGGCCTCGTGCGTCGAGCCGTCGGAGGCCGAGAGTTTAAACGGGTGGACGCCGAAATCCACGTCCACGATGTCCTCGGTAATGACCCGGGTGCCGAAGTTCACCGCCTGCTGGCGCATAAGTTCCATCAGCTCGGGGCCGGCGATGCTCTCGCCCGCCCGTGGGGGGAGCATCGTCCGGCGGTCCGGGGCGATCGCACTCTCCAGAAGGGCCGCGACGTCGCCGGCAGGGAAGCCGGGAAAGTTCTCCACGTCGGTCGTCAGGTTCAACTGGCCCATCGGCAGCGTGCTGGAAAGCCGGTTGGCCTCGCTGAGGGCCCCTTCAAGGACCAGCGGCTTCAGGGCCGCGCGGGCGGAGTAAATGGCCGCAGTCCAGCCGGCGGGCCCGCTTCCGATGACGATCACTTTCTCGGGCACTTTGGCGTCTCCCTGGCAGTAGGCAGAGGGCAGTGGGCAGAGGGCAGTAAACGGTACACATTATAGGGGCCCGGTCCGGCGCGTCTACGGTGGAGGCCGCCGCGCAACCGGGCCGGGTGCCATGGCGACGCTTGCGTCGCCATGCGCGTCCAAACCATGCCCACGCAAGCGTGGGCATGGCACCCGGCAACCGGGCCGACACGGCCCGGCTCTGAATCCTCATCTCTCGACCCTCGACTCTGGACTCTCGACCCTCCTCGATGTTGCCGCGGTTTCGCCCGCGCAATATGATGAGGAAGACCGTCCCGTTGTTTGGAAGGAGAGGTAGTCCGGTGAATTCGATCTGGTTGGTGATTACCGCGCTGGCCGCGTTTGCCGTATCGTACCGGCTCTATGGGGCATTCCTGGCAGCCAAGGTGGCGGTGATCGACGACCGCCGCATCACCCCGGCCCACCGGCTCCGCGACGGCGTGGATTATCACCCGACCAAGCGGCTGGTGCTCTTCGGCCACCATTTTGCGGCGATTGCCGGCCCGGGGCCGCTGATCGGGCCCGTGCTGGCCTCGCAATGGGGCTACGCTCCCGGGTTCGCGTGGATCGTGATCGGGGCCTGCCTGGCCGGGGGAGTCCACGATTTCGTCACGCTAGTGGCCTCGGTGCGGCAAGACGGGCTGAGTCTTCCGAAGCTCGCTCGGAATGGGCTTGGGCCGGTCTCCGGAGTGACCGCAGCCATTGCCACGCTCTTCATCGTGGTCGCGGTGCTCTCCAGCGTGGCGATGGTGGTGGTCAATGCCCTGAGCGAAAGCTCGTGGGGGATGTTTACGATCTTGGTTACAATCCCGGCGGCCTTGCTGACCGGCTGGTGGATGTACAAGTTCCGGCCGGGTCACGTCGGCGAGGCCTCGGCGATCGGCGTGACGATCGTGATGCTGGGCGTGATCTTGGGCGAGCGCTTTGCGGTCTCGGACCTCGGCCCGTACCTCCAATTCGACAAAGACACCCTGAAGCTCATCCTCCCGACCTACGCAGCGATCGCCTCGATCTTGCCCGTGTGGGTCCTGATGTGCCCGCGCGATTACTTGAGCTCCTACATGAAGATCGGCGTGGTGGTCCTCTTGGCCGTGGGCATCATCTACGTCCAGCCCGATCTGAAGATGCCGGCGACCACGAACTTCCTGAGCGGCGGGCCGGTGGTTCATGGGATGGTGTGGCCGTTTGTGTGTATCGTGATCATGTGCGGGGCCCTGTCCGGCTTTCACGCCCTGATCGCGTCGGGCACGACCCCGAAGATGATCAACAAGGAGTCGGACATGCGGCCGATCGGCTACGGGGCGATGATCCTCGAGGGCTTCGTGGCCCTGATGGCCTTGATTGCCGCGTGTGCGTTGGAGCCGGGCGACTACTTTGCCATCAACGTGGTGCAGGACACCGAGGCCCAAAGGGCGAAATACGCGGAAGTGGTTCAAGAGCAGACCGCGCAGGGCTGGCCGCTGGCCCAAAGAGACTTGCCGGATCTCGAAGCGGGGGTGAAGGAGACCCTGGTCAACCGCACCGGCGGGGCCGTGACCCTGGCGGTCGGCATGGCCCAGGTCTTCTCCAACCTGCCCTTCATGGACAAGCTGACGGCCTACTGGTACCACTTCGTCATCATGTTCGAGGCCCTCTTCATCCTCACGCTGCTGGAGACCGGCACGCGCGTCGCCCGCTTCGTCTTTCAGGAGACCCTGGCCCAGATCCGCCCCGAGTTCACCATCGGGCACAAGCCCAAGTGGGGCCTCAACGTGCTGATGAGCGTGCTGGTGTGCGGCCTTTGGGGCGGGCTTTTGTACATCGGCAATCTGGACGTGCTTTGGCGGATGCTGGGCATCGCCAATCAGCTCTTGGCCACCATCGCCTTGGTCGTCGGAACCACCTATCTCTTGAAGCACACGGCCAAACGCAGCTATGCCCTCTGCACCGGCATCCCGTTGGTCTTCGTCGTCGCGACGGTGTTCACAGCCGGCGTCTGGAGCATCGGGATGTGGTGGAATGCGGCGGCGGCGATGACCGGCTCGGAGGCGTTCATGGCGAGACTAGCCGCTGTGCTGGCCGCGATCATGCTCACCCTGACGGCGATCATCCTCGTCGACGCCGTGCGCAAGTGGTACGGCATCCTCGCCGGCGAGCCGCAGCCGGCCGTGCGGCCGGCCGCCGTCGAGGTGGAATGACAAATGTCGAAAGTCAAATGACGAAAGAAATCCGAATGACGAAGCTCGAATAAGCTGCGCATCAACCGGACCAACAAGCCCATTCGGATTTCGTGCTTCGTCATTCCTTCGTCATTTGGCTTTCGACATTCGACATTCACTCTCCCATCGCCTTGGCCGCCGCCGCTTTCATCTTCTCCAAGCCCGTGCGGGCCACGACCAGCGGGTCTTGCTGGAAGTACTTCTTGTTGAAAAGTTCCAGCGACAGGAACCCGCGGAAACCGATCGACCGGAGGTCGCGGAGGATCTGCGTTATGGGCGCCACGCCGTCGCCGGGGTAGACCCGGTCGCCGTCGGTGGCCTTCTCCCGCGGCGGGTCGGCCGGGTAGTCGTTGACATGGAAGACGTGGAGGGCCGACCCGTTGAACATCCTCAGGCCGGCGAAATCGGAGCCGCCGCGGTAGACGTGGAACACGTCCAGCACAGTGCAGGCGTCCGAATGGGCGGATTCGACGAGCACAAACGCCACTTCGCCCAGGCGCGACAAGGTCTTCGACCGGCCCCAAAGCTCCAGTTGCGGCACGATGCCCGCCTGCCGGCCCACTTCCAGCACCGCGCGGTATCGCTCGGCGACCTTGAGCAGGTCCATGGGCTGGTTGGTGGCCCCGACGGGCG
>CAYGZI010000088.1:0-3020 GCA_964354245.1 uncultured Planctomycetaceae bacterium | reverse complement strand
GGGCCACCAGGTCCATGTCGCGTTTCATCTGCTCCAAGCCGGCCTTGCGCTTGGCCTCATCGTCATCGAGCCAGCCGGCGAATCCGATCGCGCCTTCCACCGAAAGCCCGGAGTCGGCGATCCGCTTCTTAATGTCCACCAGCGACCCACCCTTCTTCCGGTACTCTTCGATCTTGCGGACCCAGGGCTCGATCCCCTGGTAGCCGGCCTTGGCGGCGATTTCGACCTCCTTTTCCAGCGGGAGGTTCTGGCCCATGATCGTGGCCGTGTTGAAGCAGTAGCGGAAGGGCTTCACCAGCACGATCTGGTCCACGTTGCTGAAGCGGACCGGCTTGGGCGTATCGGCCGCCGGGCACCATCCGCCGGATGGTCGTGCGCCTGCCGCTGCCCCCAGTCCAACGCCCGTCGCCACCATCATCTCGCGTCGAGAGAGTCGTCTACTCATCGCAGTGTGTTCCTCGTGTTCATTTGGCAAAGCTCCTAAAGCCCGGGGGCTGCAACCCCCGGGCTTTGAAGTATCCATAAGTGCCGATCACCGTGCATCGACCCGCCGCTCCAGGGCGTCCACCGGCTCGATCACCGTGACCTTCTCCTTGGGGAGCGTCGCCAGGAGGTCGGGCAAGTCGTAAACCCGCAAGGCCCCGTGGACCACGTTAATCCACTGATTCTTGGCCTGCGGCGTGCGGACCACGTCGGACCAGGAGCGGAGGCAACCCTTGAGGGTCACTGAGGCGAACCAATCCGGCTCCAAGGCCGCGGCGTGCAAGGCAGCGGGCCCGGTGCGGCCGATCGAGACCAAGTGGACCTCCCGACGGGTGGCAGGGGCAGGTTGCACGAGCCCCTCCGATTGCCGTGGCGAGACGGCGATGCCGCTGGGCGCGTTGTAGCCGGCCAAGAACTCCGCACAGGCGAGGATGTCCTTGGTGCGCATGGCCAGATACGAGGTGTCGAGCATGTAGGCCAGAAAGCCATCGGTCCACTCGGGCCCGAGGTACGCCGCAATGTCGGACTTGCCCCCGGCCTTGGCTTCGCCCATGCCGCGGAGGTCCACGGCCAGGACCAACCGGCCCTGGCTCACGAGCTTCTCGATCGGGCCGCCGGGGGCGGCGTCGGCCTCTTTGCCGCCTTCGTGAAGGTAAAGCGTGGCCTGCGCGCCGGGCTTCTCGGGCACGAAGGCCAACGCCGGCAGCGAGATCCCCGGTTCGGGACGCAGGACGAGCTTGTCGATGCGATGGCCTTGCCGCACCAGTTCGCCGACTCTCTCCCATTTCCAGCCGGCCGCTGTATACGGCGGGCGAATCCCGGTGATCCGCCGCACCTCGTCCAGCGCTCCCCGGGCGTCGTTTTCTTTCCAAAACTTCTTGCGGGCCTCGGCGAGCTGCTTTTCCAGATCGAGGTTCAGGTCGTAGACGCTTCGCGCGCCGGGTAACTGCATGACTTGCCCCTCCGGAGTACACTGAAGCTCCTTGTCCGGCAGGACCGGCGACTCGGTCTCCGTGATCGCGTCGTCGGCCTTGAGGAGCCATCGCCGCATCCAGCGGGTCGCACCGGTCCGCAACGTGGGCGAAAAGCCGTGCGGTGCGTCGGTCTCGACCAAGTCCACGCGCTCGGGGAATCCCAATCGCGTGTAGAACCGCTTGGCCTGGCGGAAGCTGTCCCATGCGCCGCCGATGTCGAAGAAGTCCCTCGTGGCCACGCACATCAGCGTCGGTCGCGGGGCCCGCATCAGCACGTAGTCGGCATGGTCCATGCCGTAGGCGATCTGGGCGTGGATGTTCTGCTCGGCGTCTTGCGGCCCAATGGTCTCCACAAGCCGGCGGAGACTCGTGAGGTAGCAGCTCGGGGCAGCGGCTCGAATCCGCCCGTCGAGGGCCATGAGGTAGCTGGTCAGCGTGCCGCCGCCGGAATTGCCGGTGCAGCCGATCCGCTTGGGGTCGATCTCCGGCCGGGTTTCGAGATAGTCGATGGCCCGCATGCCGTCCCAGACGCGGAAGGTGGCCGTGTTGCGGCCCAAGAGCGCGCTGCCCACGCCCACGAGGCTATGGGCCGTGGTGCCTCGCACCAGCGGCTTGCCCTTGGGGTCGAGCAACTGGAACCGCTCGCCCTGGTCGATCGGGTCGTAGCACAGGGCGGCCATGCCGTTCTTGGCCAAGAGGATGCACGCCCGCTGGTAGGCGTCCATGGCCTTGCCGTTGTCGCTGTGGCCGCAGGGCACCAGCACGCCGGGATAGCGCGGTTTCGCGTCGGGGAGATACAAGGCGGCAGTCACGTAGTGCCGCGGCTGACTCTGGAAGATGATCTTCTCGACGCGGTATCCGTCTCGCGGGATTCGGCCCACGACCTGCGGCTCCAGCGGCGTCCGCTCCGGAAAACCGCCAAGCTGGGCCACGAAGAACTGGCGCAAACGCTCCTGGTACGCCTTGGCCTGTTCGGGCGTCTTGATCTTCTCATACTCGGCCTGGCGCCGATCGAGGGCCTCGCGGGCTCTGGCCAGCAGGTACTGGCGCATCATCGCCTTCGGCGCGATGCCGTCCAGCTTCTCGGGCAGCACGCGGAGGTCTTGCGCGTGCGAGCCGGCGGCGACAGTCAAGACAACGACAACAGCGAGCAGTCTCCGCACCATGATTCCTCTCCGAAAAACGGCAACAGCGGGGGTGAAACCGGCTTAGAGCTTAGCCGGCCCGCGCCGTGCCGGCAAGAGCCGGAATCGGGACGCGGGTAGTATTGAGAAGCGCGGGCGGTTTGTGGTAGACTCGTTCCATGCCAAGACGCGCAAGAGTAACCGCGGTTGGCCAACGCGCCTTTGACGGACAGGGAGCAGCAGGCGATTCAGACGTGTCTTGCGCGCGGCCGTCCTTTTGGCGACCAGACGTGGCAAGAGAACCAGGCCAAGCGGCTGGGTTTGACGCACACGCTGCGGCGTGAAGGTCGGCCCAGCAGAGCACAGAGGGGGGATGTGAATCCGCAAAACTAGCTGCGTCCTTGCGCTACGTTGAACTTGGGAAAGGAGGATCCATGTA
>CAYGZI010000087.1:0-13440 GCA_964354245.1 uncultured Planctomycetaceae bacterium | reverse complement strand
CTATCTCAAAGTCTACGGCGAGTATTGGCAGCCGGACGTCGAGATGAAGGAACTGCACCTGAGCCTCTGGTGGGGCGCCTTGCTTCTGGGGATCGGCGCGTTCTACACCGTCCGCTTCCGGCCGCGCCGAGGGTAAAGAGAAGAATAGGTCGGACGCGAAGAGGCAAGCGGACGCCGGCAACCAGCGCCCCGCAGCGCGCTCTCCCATCGTATCCTTCGCGCCTTTGCCCCTTGGCGCCTTTGCGTGAGATCTCCCCCCGCACCCATTACTGCGGCTCGATGCGCAAGCCCCCGGCGTTCCCCGCGGCCCGGAAGACCCCGGCAAGCCACGCCCGGTCGCCCGCCTCGGCCGGAACGTTGCGGAGCGTGACCTTGCGCTGGGCCGAGAGGGCCGCCCATTGGAGCACGTCCCCGTGCTGTAGCACAAACGGCACCAGCGCCAAGTTCCGCTTCGCAAAACACGAGCCGCAGAGGTCCACGTCCAGGGCGGCAATCCGCGGGTCGACCGCCGCGGCAAACAGCGCTGCCATGGCCAGGTCGCCCGAGCCCCGCGCAACGATCTCCACGCGGCCTAGGTCGGCATCGGGCCGGGAGGCGAGTCCGTCCATCAGGGCCCGAAGGTCCGTCGCCGCCATGCCCAGGACCGGCCGGCCCCAGACAATGCCGTTCCGCTCCCAGCCCTGACGCTGGTTCGTATCGTCCGGGCCGGTCGCAAAGAGCTCGCCGAAACAGCGCACGTCGGGCAGGACCACGAGGCAGCCTTTTTGGGCCAGAGCGCGGGCGCTCGTGGGCCCGGTCTCTCCCAGGCGGGATTCCTTCGCCCCAGGACCGAGCACGACCGCTACGGGCAGCTTGCCCGCCGCGTCCCGGTTGCGCACGGTAATCGCCGGGACGACGATCGGGCCCTCGCTCGGATAGCCCACACGCTGGATCACCAAGTCGCCTTGCGCCCGCGCCGGCCGGTCGGCCGCTTCGGCCTTGCGCGGCAAGGCAATGTCGTCTCCCAAGAGGCGATTGAGCGTCGGGAGCATCTTTTTGCAGAACGCTTCCCACTCGGCCGCGGTGGAGACTGCCGGGGCTTTGTACCGTCGCTTTCTCTCGTAGATCCGGCCGATTTCGGCGAATCCCTTGTCGCCGGGCACCGCGGCCGAGAGCTTCACGAGGGTCTCCGGGGGGAATGCCTTGGTCTCAGGTTCGCTTTCGCGCTGGGCGTCCTTGCGGCCGCGGACCCACACGTCCATCCACCAGTAGGTGTACTCGCGTTTTTCCTTGTCGTAGGTGTGCGGCGTGTCGAAGTACCTGCACCAGACGCGGTCGCCCAATCCGTTGGCGGCGTAGAGCTGCCGGACCGCGGGGAAGTTGTCCTTCTCAAACTTCCTCGTCCAGTCGTTCATGGTGAGGTATTGCACGGGCACGGGAAGTCCCAGCGTGCTGATCTCCGGATGGCCGGTCCACTGCATCACGCCGGGAAAATGGTTGCACACGCAGTGGCTGGTGTGGGGGAACATGATCTCGCGGAAGTCGCAGGTCATGCCGACGATGGTGGCCGCCCTGACGCGGCCGTCCAGCGCCACCAGCATCTCGGTTTGCAGGCCGCCGCCCGAAGCGCCCGCCACGCCGATCTTCTCCTTATCCACCTCGGGGAGCGACTGCAGATAGTCGATCGCCCGCATGTTGCCCCAGATCATGAGCGTCTGGTGGGAGACGCCGATCGCCAAATCCTCATAGTGGTTTTGGGTTGGGGAGAAGGTCACGTAGCCCAGCCGGGCGAAGTTGAGGCATCGTTTCTGGACCTCGGGGTGGGCGTTGCCATTTTCCCAGTGGCCGTGGGGGGAGAGCATGGCCGGGGCCGGGCGCTGGGGGAGCTGCTTGGGCATGAAGAGGAGGCCGGACGAATAGACCCCCGTCCAAAGCTGGTAGGAAATTCGGCGGACGGTACACCAAGGATGGTCCAGCGGGGCCGAGGCATGGACGTCCAGGGGGATGCGGTCGGGGAGCGGCTCCAGTCCGGTCGCGTCGAGGAGCCTATCGCGGAGTTCGCGCCGGCGGGCCTCCCACGCCGCGTCCTTGCGGACCACGAGCGGCTTGGGCACGGACATCTGCTCGAAGTAGTCGCAGAGCATCCTCTGCGACTGCTTCCGGTCGGCGGCCGCAGCGGCATCGTCCGCGGAGGTGCCTTGTTGCCGGCTCAGCGCGGCGCAGAGTCCGGCCACCGACAGAGCGCCTGCCAGAAGGATCATTTGGGAAGCAGACGCAGCGCGACGAGCCCCCTTGCCCGCAGACTCGCGATGGAGACGGCGCGCACGGCTAGACATATCAGGGCCTTGCTGCTTGAGGCAGCCCCCTAGCCGGGTCTTCCGGGGCCCCGCTTCGCCGACACTTTGGGCGGCAGCCCTTTAGGCATCGCCTTGCCTCCAATCTCCGGCTTCTGCTCTTTGGGCGGCGGCGGCGCGAATGTCTTGGGGATCTCGACGTCGCTGCGTCCCCCGCAACCGCCCATCGCGACAACGACCACTCCGCACAAGAACGCCTTAAGAAGCGTCCGCATCCAAGGTACCTCCATCCTTCATCACTTGCCGATATCGACAACCCCGCCTTCCGCCATGCCGCCCGCATAGGTGAATTGGTCGTAATCTATGTTGACGCTGATTGCCTTGCTCGAGACGTCGCCCATGCAGAAGTGGACGACTCCCGGGTGGTTGCTGTTGAACTGGTTCCAGGCAAACTCGCCGAGGGCGTCCGGAGCAAGGCCCCATTGGGTGAGCATGCCGTTGCAGCTAAACCACGCGAAGCTGTGCCGGACGTCCGACTCTTGGTCGCCGCCCATCACCTCTCCGAACAAAAGCGTGTAGGAGGCGCCGTCGACGAAGCTCCGCGTCTCGTTCTTGGAGCGGTTCGTGAAGGGCCCTGCCCACGGCCTATCCCAATTGCACCCGAGATTCCCGCAGTAGCCGGCGTTGCCGAGGTAGTTCGTCCTTCCCAACGCGTCCCCGACGCCCCCGGCCCATGCGACTGGATTGAGGTAACAGCCGCTGCAACCGCCGGGGTCGGTAGGCAAAAGGAGTAAGTACGGATCTGTGATGGATTCGACGGCCTTGTCCGACGGGCAGAGCAACGCCTTCATCTTCGTTTGCGCATACTGCCATGCCGAAGGCCGCAGCCAGAAGTTCTCTCCCACCCGGTCCACGTCGTAGATGGAGATGCCGTCGATAAAGTCCTTGTCCTGATCGAGCCACTTGGCCAGCCCGGCTTGCTCCATGTATTGCAGCAGAAACGCCAAGTGGCCGGTAAACTGCCCGCTGTACGGCGGAACGGGAGTCTCAGGGGGCAAGGGGCCGGCCATGCCGGGAGGATAGCGCTTGAAGGTGTCTCCAAAGGTGTGGGTGGCCGTCCCAAGCTGTCTCAGATTGCTCATGCAGTTGCTCTTTCGGGCGGCCTCCCGCGCCATGTTAATGGCCGGCAACAGCAACATAATGAGGATGCCGATGATGGCAATGACCACCAACAGTTCCACGAGCGTAAATGCAGCTCTTCGACGTCGGCACATACCGTATCCTCCCTCTTGGATAACCGTATAAGAATCGGGCCAGAACTCGGGAATATCTTGCTGCCAACAAGGGGCCTTCCCTTTGCGGACGGGTCCTCGGGGAAAGGTCCGGCTAGGTCGCACAGTCATCAACAGGGTTTGCCGCGGACAGTCACCACCCATCGCCACGCCGGAACTGAGGTCGCAAAGACAAGCGCTCCAAACCTTGCGATGGAACCACAATCCGGCACTGCGATTGTGACCAGTAAATGCGGCCCTGTCAAGCACTTTCCGCCCCGGGGGGGTCACCCCGCCACCGGGGCCCTTCCGTGCCCTGTCGAACCGGTTGGGGGGTCTTAGTTCCGACGGGGGGGAAGGCTTTCGGGCCCGTTTCGCCGGAACTCACGCCGCAGCCAGTGTTTCCGACAATTCGCCGCGCGCCGGAAGGGCCGCAGCACTAGGCGATCCGGCCCGCCGGACAATCCCGAGATTACGGGCCGACAGCGCAAGCGGCCCCTCTGGGCGGATCGCTGCCCTGCGTCAAGGAACCGGTGTCCTGCGCTACTGCGAGAGAATTTGCCTGAGGATCTCCAACCGACCTTCGGCGCGACGGACCTGAAGCTCGATCGGGCCCGCGCCGGCAACCTGTCGCCCCGTTTTGTGCCACTCAAGCAGGACTCGGAGTTCGGCCTCAGCCGTTTTCAAGGCGCTCTGGGCGATGCTCCGCAAGAGATCGACCTTGCGCTGCGCCGCCTCGAGCTTGATCGCCGCGATTTCCGCCTCCTGCTCGGAGACGGCTGCCGACTTGCGCAACTTCTGAAAGGTAGCATGCTCGATCGAGGCGATCTTCACATTCGCCACCGCGTCGGTGTAGGAGTTGGCCAGACTGATCAGGTCGAGCTGCGAGCCGTCGCCGGTGGCGCGGCCCGCGGCCACCTCCATCTCAACCACCGGCATCGGCCTCCGTGCCCAGGCTGCTGCTTCAGTAGGAGGGGCGACACGCTGGGGGCCGACGCCGCGCCGAATCACGTCACCCGATTCGGGAGGCACCGGCCGTGCAGGAGTCGGTGGAACCGGCGCCGGCGTTGTGGGCGGCGCTGTTAGATCGCGCGGCGACAGAGCGGCCTCCTCAGGCAGCTTCGGCGTCGTAGGGGGCGCGGGCGCGGCCTCAACGGGCGCCGGGATCGTTCCCAAGGGAGGAGACACCGGCATCGCGGGCTCGTCGGCAAAGCGATTGAGGGGCGCAGAGGAGGCGGGCACCCCAGAATGCGGAACGGCCGGAACGTCGAGGGGCGTCAGCACTGGCCACGGCGTTGCGACCGGCTGCTTCGCCTTGGCGACGCCCGCCGTCGCCGGACGAGCGAGCAGTGCCTGAAGTTGCCCGATGGCCTCCCGGATTTCCTCGTGGCTCTCTCGGGTGGCGAAAACGACCACCGAGCGATTCTCTCCCATCGCGGAGATCTTCGCGGCAGGCGCCACTTGCTTGAGCAGCTTCACCATCCGATCCAGTTGGTCGGGCGCGGCCCAAGGAAGAGCATAGACGACGAGAACCCCGTTCGGGCGCTGCCCGAGGGGCGCCGGCGGGGCCTTCTTCGGAGGCGCCTTCTCTGCCGGCGCCGGAGTGGCTGGCGGCGCTCCGGCTGGCAGCGCGGCGGGCGCCGGGACGGCACTCGTCTGCGGTTTTTCCTGCGGCGGAGTAACATTCTCCTTCGCTACCGGCGCGGCTCCCTCCGCGGCCGGTGGTGCAACCGTGGTCGCGGCCGGTGATGCACTCTGAGTCGTGGCCGGTGGTGCACTCTGGGCCGCGGCCGGCGTCATGCCGACCGTGGCCACGACCAGGCCGACGACCAGCACGCACAGCAGAGAGAAAACCAGACTCCACCGCCATGAGCAACTCGCCGCCAATCGAGTCTTCCGGGTGAGCAACATTCTCATTCTCCTGTAGAACTGGGAGGAAGAACCGAACAAACCGTGGGAACTCAACGCGACCAGCCAGCGCGGCTGCCGCTCCCTGGCCAGCGCGACCAGCGCGCCGACGTACGACGCGCACGCCGTCCGTCCGGCCGCCTCGTCGTCGGCGATCATCTCCGCGGCCAACGCGACGCCGCTGCGCAGGAGCCAGTAAAGCGGGTGAAAGTACAAGAAGGGAAACGCGAGGTTGAACAACAGCCGCCCCAGACTGTCCCTCTGCCGCACGTGCGCCAACTCGTGAAGCACGAGGTGACGAAGCGTCGTCTCGCGCTCCGGCCGGCAGACGGCTTCCGGCAAGACGATCGTCGGCCGCCGGACCCCGACGGTGAATGCGAGACCGCTGCCGGGCGAGACCAACAGCCGGGGCTTGTGCCGCCGGCCCGACGCCACCTCCGCGTAGAGCCGCTCGAGCCAGGCCGCCGGCCGCGAAGCCGTCCGACACACGCGCCAAAGGACCACTCGGCCCAACGCCAACCACACGACGCACCCGAGCGAGCCTGCCGCGTAGGCGCCCGCTACCACACAGGCCCAGTCGATCGCCGGGCTCCGCCCGATCGACTCCGGGGCACCGGGCTCCCGGGCATCGGCATTTCCAGGCGAAGCGGCCGGAAGCGGAAAACGGGACACGGGAGGCGGACCCCCATCCGCGCTGGCCCGCGGGGCCGACCCTTCGCTGGGGGAGGGACCCGCCGGCAATGCAACGGTCGCCTGGGACGCCGGCGCTGGGAGGGAGCCCACCGGCTCGCGCGGCACATCTGGCGATCCCGGCCCGCGGGCCTTCGCGGCCCCTAAGACGCGACTCGGGGCCGCAAGCTGGGTCCCGGCGCCGACTCCCGAAGCCCCAAGGACTTCGGGAGTCTTGGGATCGGGGTCGTCCGCTTTGGACTTCTCCGCCGTCAGCGGTGGGACCGGGTCCACCGCGTCAACGTCCGCGTGTTCGTGCAAACCGGGATCGACGCTTGTCGCCGGTGCATGAGCCTGGCCGGGGGCAGCGACGGGCAGGTAATCGGAAAGCGATATCCTCGGGAGCGGCACAACCGCCAGAGCCAACCACACCAGGACGCCGAAGATTGCCAGCTCGCCGGCCCGCTGGCGATGGACAGCCGCGCGCTGCACTGCCATCCCGAGCCAACCCAAAGCCAGGAGGGAGGTGGCGGTCAGGAGGAACGCGGGGCCTTGACCTGCCAGGAACCGGCAAAGCTCGCTCATCGCGGGGGTTCCTTCTCGTGTGGGGTCGGCTTGATCCGCTCCTCTGGCTTGGCGGCCGTGGTCTGGGCCAGAAGGGCCTCCAGCTTGGCAAGTTCCTCGGCGGTGGGCTGGCGCAGCGACAGGACGCTGAGGACTAGTTGGTCCACGGCCCCGTCGAATACCCGGTGCAGGAGGCGCGAGACCAATCCCTGCGCGGTCTGATCGCGCCGGACCGTGGGCTCATAGATGAAGGTCCGTCCTTCCACGCGATGCCGCACGAGCCCTTTCTCCTCCATGGTCCGGAGAAACGATTTGGACGGTGTTTTGCACCACCGGCAAGCTGCGACTCATCTGCTCATAGACCTCGCGGACCGTGGCCTCGCCGCGGTCCCAAAGGATCTTGAGAATATCGAGTTCCCTTTCCGTGGGCGCAGTGGTGGCTTCACCAGACATCGTTTGCCTCCGTTGAAGGAAGAATCATCTAAGCTTAGTTCCATAAGCTTATTCGCTTCGTTGAACCCTGTCAAGGGGAGGCCTAGCGAATTCCGCACTCCCCTCTATAGAGTTGACACACCTGGGGCATCCATGACGATCCCGATCCCACCTAGTTTGCCAGTCCCTGGCCCCACTGCTATGATGGGAACGTGGTCTACTCGTTTCGGTGGTGGATGGCTCTCACGTGGGTGACATCCGACTGAGGGTCGTCGTTGAGACGGACGGTGAGGTGTGCATCAGGTACCTCCCCTGTCGCAAGGGAGATTGGGTCGATACAATTGTGATCCTCCCGGACTCGCCCACAAGGGACGATCCACAGACTGCAAAGGCCCGGTTCATCGAGCGCGCTCGGTCATCCGGGCTTTGTTCACCTGGGGGCTATCCCACCCGCGACCAGTTGCATGAACGCAATTCACACGAACATCTGGATGTACTGTCCTGCTACCTGACGGGGAGATGTGGACCGTTGCTCGCGACCTTCAACGCCGTTGGGGCCTCCATTTCTGGGACGCCCTAATCGTGGCGGGGTGTCTGCGCGGCGGAGTCACCGCCCTGTACTCGGAGGATTTCGGCACACGTGCCGACCTGGACGGCGTACAGATTCTCAACCCGTTCCAGTGAGGCGCGTGCGGGGGACTGTCCGCGACAGAGATATCTTGTCAAGCATGATTCCGGCGGGTCTCCACAGCCTCTCTAAATGGGGTATAAGACCTGCCTCAGGCCGGCTGGTGCGGCCCCCTTCACATGGGACCCGTGTTCCGCTCCTCAGATTCTTGTCGCAACAGACGTTCTGGACGCACTATACAATGTGGAATCCGGATGTCGACGAGCGAGCGAGGGCCCCGTGTGCCGATCGGATGCAGACGATGTCCGTCAGTGTCTGAACGGCCATCCGGAAGCCTATCGTCGCCTCGTTGTGGGTTACGAGCAACCCCTTTTGCGATACCTGACGGGTTGGCTGGGCGACCGGGAACGGGCCTATGAGGCCGCCCAGGAGGCCCTGGTGCGGGCCTATTTCGCCCTGCCGAAGCTGAAGAGGCCCGAGGCGTTCTTCGCGTGGCTTCTGGGCATCGCCCAGCGGGTGGCGAAGGAGGCTCAGCGAGCCAGGCGCCGTCGGCAGGCGGCGTCCTTGGACGATGTCGTCATCGAGGCGAAGTCGGAAGCGGCCGCTGCTGCGGGCGGCATCCCCGATGAGACCCTAAGCCGCGCCGTTGCGAGGCTGCCGGAGCCGTATCGGCAGGTCGTCCTCCTGCGGTTCTACGTCGGCTGCTCGTGCGTGCAGATGAGCGACGAACTCCGAGTGCCTTTGGGAACGGTCACCAAGCGGCTGTCGCGCGCCTATGCGCTGCTGCGGCAGCGGCTGGCGGAGGCGCGGGGACCGGAAGATACCGAGGTGTAGCGATGAACTGTCTCGATGTTCGGGAATGCTTGCCCGCCTACGTCGACGGCCTTGTGAGCGCATCGGCCTCAAGCCGGCTCGAGGCGCACTTGGCGGAGTGTCCGTCCTGCCGGGCCGAGCTGAGCGGGCTAGAGCGACTCGTCGACCGTTTGACCCGGGACGGGCAGGTCACGTTTGGCGCCTCGCTGGAGACCGGCGTCATGGACCGCATCTTCCGCGAACAAGCCTTTGCAATCAGGGACGCGGCGCGGAGTCGGGCTGCGAGAACGCGCATGGCCAAGATCGCGGCCGCCGCGATCTTGATGGCCGGGCTGTGCGCGGGCGTCGTGTATTGGGGGACCGGCCGCGCCGGCGCCCCTGCGCTGGCCGACGCCCTCAGCGCTATGCGCCAGATCAAGACCGTCACGTGGACGGAGATTCAGGGGACGTCGCCGCAGGAGAACGAAAACGACCTGCAAGAGCATCTGGAGGTTGTCTGCCGCTGCGCCTACAAAGCTCCCGGCCGCGTGCGACGGGAGACGACGCAGTGGCTTGCGGACCCGCTTACACAGCGGGTCGAAGAGTACCGACACGTCCACATCATTGACCACGACGCGCGCAAGGCCCTTCTTCTCATACCTTCGGAGAAGACGGCGGCCCTCTACCATACCGGTGCCACCCAGGTTTATGACCTGCTGTTCGACGTCCTCCTCAACCCAAAGCGGAACGTCCCTCCGGACGTGGAGCCCCTCGGAGAAAGCCGAATCGACGGCCAACCGGTCGTCGGATTCCGCATCCGACAGAAAGGGGACGGCAACGATTTTTGGGGAGGGGACACCACGGACATCTGGGTGAGCGTGAAGACCAAGCGAGTGGCCCTTGTCGAGGGCCGCGATTGGGGGGAGGTGATATTTCGGCTTAAGGACTTCGTCTTCGATCGGCAACTGGACGACTCTCTGTTCAGCCTCGAACCGCCACAGGGCTACACGCTGTTGGAGAACGCGCCTCCGGTTATCAGCGCTGAGCCCCCGCGAAGACCAGAGTGACTTATACTCGGCTTTCCCGAACCTCGTTTGACAGGAGAAGCATCATGTCGGTCCGTATCACTGCCGCCACACTCGTTGCTTTGGCTGCCATCTGGCTGTTGGTGTTGTGGATGGCGCCGCCGGAGTCCACGGGCGGTGTGGCGTTTGCCCAGGTCCAGATCCAAGGCAAGAAGGTGAAATCCGTCCAATACGTGGAAACCAGAAAGGACGGCGCGAATGGGCCGACGACGGTGACTCGCTTCTGGATCCTGGGCCCCCATCTCAGGCGAAAAGAGTACAGAGTCGTCGACGGAGGCAGGCCCAAGGAGGGTGAGTCCTTCGGTGTGCGCGTTGGCGAGAACTTTGTCGGCATCTACGACATGAAGAAGGGAAAACAGGTTGTCCTGTTCCCCGACGAGAAGCGGTTCGGGGTTATCCAGTTCGAGGTATCGGCCGATCCCGACGGTGAGGGCGGGACCTCCTTTCGCAAGACCTTCGTAAAACCACACCCCGAGACCGATTACTACGCGCAAATTCGTAACGTGCCCTTCGAAAAAGCGGAGAAGCTGGGCGAACGTACCCTGGACGGGAAGAAGGCAGCGGGGTTTCGCGTGGTGGAGAAGACGGGCGGCGAGGACGGCACGGCGGACACCTGGACCAGGACCTACTGGGTCGACCCGAAGACGAAACTGCCGATCCGCATCGAGATCTCCTTCCAAGCCACGACGCCCGGGATTGGGTCAAGCGATTTTGTGCTGAGCGACTTCATCTTTGATGCGCCGATGGACCCGTCGCTCTTCAGCACGGATCCGCCCGAAGGCTACTCCGTTGCGAAGTAAAACCCAGAGCGATCGCGCGGGGCCGGCACCCACGCGCCGCAGTATCCGGTCTCGCGCAATGCGGCAACTACCTCAGTTGCGACGCCACAAACTCCCAGTTGACGAGCTTCCAGAAGGCCTCGACGTATTTGGGCCGGACGTTGCGGTAGTCGATGTAGTAGGCATGCTCCCACACGTCGCAGGTCAAGAGCGGGGTATTGCCGGCCGTCATGGGGTTCCCGGCATTGCCGGTAGACTCTATGGCCAGGGCGCCGTCGGGCTTGCGCACCAGCCAGGCCCAGCCGGAACCGAAGAGCCCGACGGCCGCGGCGGTGAATTGGCCATTGAACTTCGCCTGCGAGCCGAATGCCTTCCGGATGGCCTCGGCCAGGTCGCCCGACGGCTCCCCGCCGCCCTTGGGCGACAGGCAATTCCAATAGAAGGTGTGATTCCACACCTGGGCGGCGTTGTTGAAGGCCGGGCCCGGCTTGGCCTTCTTGACGATCTCCTCCAGAGACATCCCCTCGAAGTCGGTGCCCTTGATGAGCTTGTTCAGGTTCGCCACGTACGCGGCATGGTGCTTGCCGTAATGGTAGTCGAGCGTCTCTTTGGAGAGATACGGCGCGAGGGCGTCCCGGGCGTAAGGCAGCTCCGGAAGCGCGAACTCCTTGGGCGCCGCCCAGGCCCGCGAGGTGAGGAGATACGGGACGGCCGCCGCTCCGGCCGCGGCACACTTCAGCAGACTGCGCCGCGGGAACGTACGTGGGTGCATGACGTGCTCCTTTGGTTGGCCGTGGTTGCAGGGTTGCCTACCACGCGAAGTGGGCGAATGCCTTGTTGGCGTCGGCCATGCGGTGGACGTTGTCGCGGCGGGTCATGGCGGCGCCTTCACGCTTGTAGGCGGCCATCAATTCGGCGGCGAGCTTCTCCTGCATGGGGCGGCCCTTCTTCTCGCGGCAGGCCATCCGGAGCCAGCGGATCGCCAGCGACTGCTGGCGCTGCTTATTGACCTGCATGGGCACCTGGTAGGAGGCCCCGCCCACCCGGCGCGACCGGACCTCGATATTGGGCTTGACGTTTTCCACCGCCTGGGTGAAGACCTCGATGGGGTCCACGTCGGGCATCTTCTGGTGGATGATGTCCAGGGCGGAATAGAAGACGATCTGGGCAACGGTCTTCTTGCCGTTCCACATAATGCTGTTGATGAACTTGCTGGCCAAGAGCGACCCGTAGCGCGGGTCCGGCCGCAACGTCTTTCTGCTGGCGGTGAGACGACCCATGGGAATCGGGGATGAAGGATGAGGGATGAAGGATGAATGCCGAACGAGCTGATTGCTGACTGCTGAAAGCCCTACTTTTTCTTCATGCCGTAGCGGCTGCGGGACTGCTTTCGGTTTTCCACTCCGAGGCAATCCAGCGTCCCGCGCACGACCTGGTAGCGGACGCCGGGCAGGTCGCGGATGCGGCCGCCCCGGACCAGGACCATCGAGTGCTCCTGGAGGCTATGCCCCTCGCCGGGGATGTAGACGGTGACCTCTTCGCCGGTGCTGGTCAGGCGCACGCGGGTGATCTTGCGCAGGGCCGAGTTGGGCTTCTTGGGGGTCATGGTCTTGACCTGGAGACACACCCCCTGTTTCTGGGGGCACTTCTCCAACCTTGGGGCCTTGCTTGACCGGCGTTGCGGACGGCGGCGCTTGCGGACCAGTTGATTGATCGTCGGCATGGCTCAGGCTCAAAAGAGGGCGGTAGGGTGGGACGGAGTCCCACCAATTCCATCACACAAACGTCAACGTGGTGGAGATTCAAGGTGGAAGTTCGTCCCACCCTACGATCTCCAGCCTCCAGTCTCCAGCCTCCAGTCTCCGGTGTCAAGCCGGTCCCGGTTTCTGGGGCTCCGACGGGGGCGGTTCGGCACTGAAGAGCTTGTCCAGCTCCGAAGCCATCCGACTGGTTTGCTCGATCGAGGGCTCTCCGGGCGTCGGGGGCGCAAAGGGCACGGTCCCCGCCTCCAGCTCAGGCGCGCCCTCCAATAGGGGGAACAACGGCCGTGGGGCCAGCTCTTTGCGGGCGGCAAGCTCGGCAATTGCCGAGGGCCGGAAGCGGACCTCCGCATCCTGGTAGACGCGAAACCCAGTTCCAGCGGGGATCAGATGCCCCAGAATCACGTTCTCCTTCAGCCCGACCAGCCGGTCCACCTTGCCCGCTAGGGCCGCTTCGGTGAGCACCTTGGTGGTCTCCTGGAAGCTGGCTGCAGAGATGAAGCTGGAACTCTGGACGGCCGCCTTGGTGATGCCCAAGAGCTGGGTGCTGGCGGTGGCCGGGGTGGGCCGGGCGGCCTTGGCCGGCTTGCCGCCGCTGGCCTCAAACTGGGCGTTCTTCTGATCGAAGATCTCGCGGCGGACGATGTCGCCGGCGGCGAAATCGGTGTCGCCCGGATCCGCGACCTTCACGCACTCGGCCAACTGGTCGTTAGCCTTGCGGAACTCGAACTTGTCCATCACGCTCCCCTCGAGCAGGCCGCTGTCGCCGCCGGACTCCACGCGGACCTTGCGGAGCATCTGGGACACGATGATCTCGATGTGCTTGTCGTTGATCTCTACGCGCTGGCTGCGGTAGACGTTCTGGATCTCGCGCACGAGATACTGCTGGACGGCCTCTTCGCCGGAGATCCGCAGGATGTCGTGGGGCACCAGCGGTCCGTCCACCAGGGCCTCGCCCGCCCGCACGAAGGTTCCCGCGTGCACGCGCAGGTGTTTGCCGTGGGAAACGAGGTGTTCGCGCTCGATGCCGCTCTCGCTGCGGACGATGATGGTGCGCTTGCCGCGGCGCTTCTCGCCGAGCAGTTCGACCTTGCCGTCGATCTCGGCGATCACGGCGGGGTCTTTGGGCTTGCGGGCCTCGAAGATCTCCGTCACCCGCGGCAGGCCGCCCGTAATGTCCTGCGTACCCGACACCTCCCGCGGCGTCTTCGCCAGCAGCGTGCCGGCGGAGATCTGCCTGCCTTCCGGCACCTCGATGTTGGCTTTTTCGGGCAGATAG
>CAYGZI010000086.1:0-13485 GCA_964354245.1 uncultured Planctomycetaceae bacterium | reverse complement strand
CCGCGGATGCCGCCGACGCGCTCGAGGCGCAGCGTCACCGAGTCGGTTAGATCCCACGCCACCCGAGGCGAACCGAAACCGGCGGCCGTCACTTTGGAGACGACGGAGCCGCGGACCGGGAATCGCCGCAGCGTGAAGGTCCCGTCGGCTCCGGTCTCGAACTCCAACTCCTTGGCCAGTTCCGGAGAGAGCCCGATGCCTCGATGGGCGGGATCGTCGAGGCCGGCAGAGTCGATGGTTTGGGGCCGGATCATCGCCTTGGGGATCGGCTGGCCGGCAGCATCCAGCAGTCGGCCCCGGTAATCCCGGACCTCGACCAGCTTGATCTGAACGTCTCGCCGCGGCGTCGGCGTCGCCCAGGACCACGCCCAAGGATACGGTTCGCCGCCCAATCGGCCTTGTGTATCCCGTGCCACCAGATGGGGAGTGCCCGACTTGGGTCGCGCAAACCTCGCTTTCGCCTCACGGAAGACGAAGCGGCCCTGGGCGTCTGTCTCCGCCGTTTCCAGGGTCTGAGGGCTGTCCTCGGACGACTCGCCGACGAGCCAGACCGCGGCCCCGACCGCGGGCTTTCCCGCGGGATCGACCACCTGGCCGGCCAAGGCATCCCGCGGCGATTTGCCTGCCGATTCCGCGGCGACAAGGCCGCTCCGGCCGCAAAGCACACCAAGGAGCAGGAAAACGACAACGCCCCGAACGACTGCCTGGCACCGCATGGCATGGACCTCCCTTGTTGCGTCTCCGGACACTATACCAAAACAGACGAGCGTTACCCATTCCCGTCTAACAGGGGGACGCCCCGGTCGAAGAGCGTTGCCGCTGAGACGCCGGCGATGTCCCGTGGCCGTCAGAACTGAAGAGGGCCGGATCGGTCCCCCTTGGGGAGGCGCCGGCGCCAAGCGACAACGAATCCCGGCCGATGCTTAATCCCCCATCGTGTCCGGCACCGGCCGCTGCCCCTTCATCTCGCCTGCAAGCGGATCTCGACGTTGCCCAGCACGCCGGACTCCGGGACCAGGATGTCTGCCGAGCCAATGTAGGCGGGCCCGATAAGACCGGTGCGGGATCGTTGCTCCGTGGTCAGCGGGGCAAAGCCCTCGGCCTTGATCGTGTACTTGCCGGGGACAATCCGCTCGGTCACAAACTCGGCCTTGCCCGATGAGAAGTCGAACGTGCGCCCGGACGGGCTCGCTTGTCTGGTGCCCGCCAGCCGCGAGTCGTGCGTGAGGGGAAACGTGTGATCGCTCCACGGCTCGGCCTGGGGAGTCACGCTCTGCACGGACACGATGATGCCGGCCAGGTTCGCGTCGTCGGGCCAGGTCACCACGCCGCGGACCCGCGCGCCGTTGCCGCGCACGAAACGCAGTTCCCGCTTCTCGCCTGGCTTGAGTTCGACGAATTGGCGGTCGAGCATCGCACTGCACCCGACATCGGCGTAATTCAGCATCCGGTAGCGGCAGAACTGGTATTTTCCCGGCGGCAGGGCGGTCAACTCGAGTCGGCCCGAATCGGGAATCGGCAGCCGCCCCGTCGATTGCACGCCCTGAAACCCGTCCATGTAATGCGACAAGAGCTGATAGAAGAACTGGTCGCCTTTCTCGCTGCCCTCGATCTGGATTTCGACCTGCAGACGTGTGGGCTCAGGGAGCCGGATCAAGGCTTCGGCGTTGTCCTTGGGCAACGGCGCGGGCCAGGCATCCAGTTGCGAGCTGGAAACGGCCAGCTTCGAGGCTTCGCCGACGGGGAGCTCGAACCGCCCCTTGGCATCCGTCAAGACGCGCAAGGCGTTCCTCTCGCTGCCGCCGAGTGAGTCGAAGGCATGACCGCCTGCCAGGTTCAGCCCGGTGGGGCCCACGGCGAACACGGCCGCAGCCGCGACCGGCTGGCTCTTGTGGTCGAGAACGCGACCGCGCACGAGACGGCCCCGCTGCAGCCGAATGACAACTTCGATCTGATCCCTGTCGGGCGGCGGGGCTTGAGTCAGCACGGGCTGGGGCACGTAGCCGTCGGCCAGAATCCGCGCGGTCCAGCCTTCGTTCCAGTGGATCGTCGTGCTGAATTGTCCGGTCGGGTTCGGTGAAGTCGTTCGGCCTTCGCTGTAACCCCACGTCACTTTCGACGGATCCTGCGGATCGAACTTGCCGGCCTGCGTGATGAACTGCTCGATGGGCTTGCCGTCTTCCGCGTCCAGCACCCGACCGTGGACCGTGACGGCGGACCGGCCAACCTTACTCGCCGGCAGGCTCAGCTTCTCGCGAGGATCGCCCGGGAAGGGCCCGAAGTACTCCACCTTGATTCCGGTGCCGGGCCCCGGTTGCCGTGAGACGGCCTGGATGTAGAAGACCTTCTTCGTCCGGTCCTCGAACACCGCGAATCGCTCGCCTGGCTTGTCCGCGGGCGCGGTTTCGAAGACAACTTCCGTTTGCGTGGATGCGGTCGCCTCTCCACCTTGCGCCTTGATCGCGTGATTCCGCCCTGCCACCGCGAGGTCGGTCAAGACGGCAGGATCGGACAACTTGGCGGGATCGCTCAGATCCAGCCCCCGGAACGTGAGGCTCCTGCGCGGCCGGACGGGTTCCCCTTGGGGCGGCGCGGGCTCGGCAGGGGGCGCGAACTGCCGGGCAGGGTCGTCGGGCGCTACGACCCGTGCTGCATAGACGATCCGTTTGACCACCTGCTCGTCCTTGACAAACCGGCCTTCCCAGAGCGTCCGCAATTGCCCCGTGAGGCGAACCGGGCTCATGCCGCTGGCAAAAGGTCTCTGCTTAAAGCACTGGAAGGCCACTTCGAACTGCGAGCCGGGCGGCCCGTCGAACTGGCGCTGGGCAACGCTCGGAGGCACGGCGGCGCCAAGGCTCAGTTGCAGCGACTGCCAGCCGGCCTTCAGCGTAAGCCGGCCATCGGCAGCCGACGCGTTGAACACGATGCGGAATCCTCGGGTGCCGGCCTCGGGTGCCGGAGCGACGGCATGTTCAACGATCCGGCCATCGGTCACGACGTACCAGCCATGGATGAGTCGCATGGGTTTGGGGCAGAAGGGCGTCCACGAGTGATCGAGGCGGCAGGAGAGATCACTGCCTAGCGGAATCGGGTCGGATGCAATCAACTCCAAGAAGCGTTCGTAGTACTGAGTCTGCGTCCGATCTCCCCCTCGCGCATTCTTCTGCAAACCTACACGGGCCGCTTCAATAATACGGTTGTCAATGGGCCCGGGCAGCTCCGGCCAGTGGTCGATATAGGCGCGAACCAGATGTTCCGCATTCCTGTCGTCGCCCGAATCGCCTAGGGCAATCATCCCGGCAATCGTTGCGGCGGCGGAATCGCCCAGGCGGACCAGGCTCCAGCGGGCCTCCTCGGTCGAGGCAACCATCTCGGCCAGGACCGGTACGGCCTCGGGACCGCCGAGGTCCACCAGGGCCTTCGCCACCGCTCGCCGGATGTTGCCGTCGCGATCATGGGCCAGACGGACCAGGGCCTTGGTTTCCGATTTCATGCCCAGATAGTGTACCAGTTCGATCGCGGCCTCGATTTCGTCAGGCACTTTGTCAAAGGGGTTTTGCAGCACGCCGGCAAAGATGGGGGCGTAGCGGGTGTAGTCGATCTCGAACACGGGATACCCCCAATCGCCGATGCCCAGCCACAGACGCCGGACTTGTCCGCTCAGGTCCCGGCAAACGGACGGACGGTCGATGAACCAGAGGAGGCGATAGAGCTGGTTTTCCTGACGGGCGACGCCTTGGAAGTACCAGAGGAGCGATTGGTAGGGCTCGGGCCGTCGGCCTTCGCAAGTCATGCTGCGGGTCTGGCCTTTGCGCACGAGAACCAGCTTCACGGTCTCCGCGTCCGTGTGCATCGCGCGCCCCTCGCCGCCGGGAGCGGTAAGCCAGTCGGTCTTCTCAAGCAGTTTCTCCAGGCGCCGCAGGTTGGCGGCACTGAGGTTGAAGGTCTGGCGTCCCGCGGGCCTTTCCTTCTCCTGGCCTCGTGCCGGCCGCGCTTCGATCGTGTAGACGCACGAGCCGTCGGCCTTGACCTCAATCTGCTCCGGCATGTTCCAGCCGAGAGGGTGCGAGATCGAATAAGATATGGAAGTGAAGTCCGCCGGCTTTTCGGCCGTGGCGCCAGGCGCTTTGGGGTCTTCGGTCTTCGCCTCCGGCGGCCTTCCCGCGGCGCCCAGCGACGCGGCCCAAAGGGCCAGCGGCACCAATAATGCCACCAGCCCCGCCGGCCACCAGCGCAGCCGCTGCTCGGCGGGCGCGATTCCCAACACGTTGCGGACGCGACTCAGAAGCGCCATCTTCGTTCCTCCCATGGCTGTGCCAAACTGCGGAGCGGGCAGCCGGAGCCGCCTGCGCCCGAGAAGCTCCAGAACCCTTGCGTAGGTAACGCGCCCTCCGGTGACGGCGACCGCCAGATTGTCGGCACACATCTCCCGCTGGAGGCTCATGCGGCGCGAAAGCCACCACACCGCCGGATGATAAAAGAGCAACGCCTCCACCAGCCGCTGAAGGAGATTGGTCCACAGGTCCCAGCGGCGGACGTGAGCCAATTCATGGGCGATCACGGCCTCTAGCACCTCGGGCGTCATCTCCAGAAGCCAGGCGGCGGGCAGCAGGACCATGGGCCGCCAGATCCCCACGAGGACCGCTTCGCCCACGCGATCCGAAAGGAACACCCGCAGGGGCACCGCCAGACCCAGCCGCTGCGCCAACTCGGCGACCCGCGCGGCCAGCTCCTGCGGAATGGGCCGCCGTCCCTGCAACAGGAGGCGGATGCCGCCCAGGCTCACCAACAGCCGGAGGCTGAGGGCCAGCACGCCGGCCAGCCAAGCCAATACCGCGTAGGGCTGGATCGCGGCCCCGTAGCGATCGAGCCACACTCGCCAGCTCTCCCTTTCCACTTCCGTGGACGAACCTTGAGGCATCGAGAGAGGATAAGGAGAGGGAGCGTGGGGCTCTGAAGCCAACGACCCAGCCGGCGCGGACGGATCGGGAATCGCGGGAGGCTCCGGCGCAGGCGTCGCGACGGCCTTTGGCTCGAATTCCCGCGATGGCGGGCCGGGCAGACCGGGCCCCGGCGCCAGCGCCACGTCGCGCGTCGCCGCGGCCGGCAGCAGCGCAAAGGTGACCAGGGGGCACAGCGCCATCACCGCCAGCCCGAGCAAGGCCAGGGCGTGCCGGCTTTCGGCCCGGGCGGCGGGGTGCAGCCATCCCAGCACCGCGACCGCCCCCATCACCAGGAAACCCTGCCAGACGAAGTGCAGCAGCGTCCAGGACAATCGCTGCCAGATCGGATCGCAGAACAGGTCGGCCAGCGCCATCACTTGTTCCCCTTCTGCTTGCGGTACTGACGCAAGATCCTGGCAATCTCGTCCATCTCCTCGGGCGAAGGACCGCACCGGTCCAGCACGTGCAACACCAGGGCGCTGGCCGAGCCCTCGAAGGCCCGGTCCGCGAGGTCTTCGACCATCTCGCCGAGGGTCTTTTCCCGGGCGACATTCGGCCGATAAAGGAATGCCCGGCCTTCCGGCTCGCAGGTCAGCAATCCCTTCCCGGTCATGGTGTTCAGCAGGCTGGCCGCCGTGGTGTAGTGCCGTCGCCGCCGTTGGTTGAGCACCTCCCAGACCTTGCGGACGGTCAACGGCCCCCGGTCCCAGAGGATTTGCAGCACCTCCAATTCGGCCTGCGTGGGGTGTTCCGATTTCGGTCGCGGCATGTGCGGGATCCTTGGGGGCGGCTGTCTATGGGTTATACCATAGTATTCTATGGGTTTTACCATAGATGTCAATGGGCAAATCCATAGATTAGACGACCGGCGGTTGGTTTTCGTTTCCCGGCGTTCTGGGGATTGGCTGTAAGATATTGCCAGCCAGAGAGTTAGGTTTCCGCCGGTGCCCCGCCGGGTCCAGGCAACGCCGTGGTGGTCGAGATCGGGTACGGATCGATCCGGTAGGTTGCCCTGAACCGGCGGACCGGCGGCATCTCGTTGTCCAAGTAGTCCTCGAAATGAACCTTGCTGAGCCCCAGCAATTCAACAGCTCCCAGTTCATCCTTCGTGAGCGGCCACGGCATATCGCCTCGAGCCGATGGCTTGGCCTCCTCAGTTGCGTGCAAAAACGTTCACACGGGAAAAGTCTCGAAGCACCTGCCATCGGACTGCTTCGTTTCCTCAATCATCCGCCTGACGGCGAATTCCCGGAAGCGGGCTTTGTCCTGCTCGGCGACACGCGCCAGGAAAGGCACGAGGCTCGGTTGATCCACCCACTTGACCATGGCGTCCGTATCGGGAAAGAACCGGTCGGCGTTCTCGCCCCAGACCCGCGCGTCGCGGAGGGCGCTTTGCGCCACGAGCGTCCCGTACTCGCCAACCGTTGGCATGTACCACGGCCACTGAAAACCGCAGAAGTATGATGAGAATCCCTCCGGCGACATCGCCTCCCGGATGACTTTGAAAAAGTGAGAGCAGTTGCCGTCTCCGGCGAAATCGAGCCGCAGCACGCCGCCGGAGCGCAGTGCGCGCCGGACGTTCTGGAGCAGACGCTTGTGGTCTTTGATCCAGTGGAGTGTCGCATTCGAGAAGACGACGTCGAACTCTTCTACGAAACCGAGTCCGTCAACACTCCGTCACCACACCCGAGGTCCAGCACACGCTCGGTTCCCCTCAGTCCGAGTTCCGCGATGAGCTTCGCGCCCCATTCCTTCTGGTGCGTTGACGCGTTCTCGTACTTCTTGCCGTCGAATTCGTGTGGCATCGTATTTCCGCCTCCTCACATGGTGAAGCTCAGATGGAACCGGCGGACGGCCCGGCAGCAACTGGGGCCGGCTGGGCCGCCGATTTGGAGGAACCCGAGGGCTTCTACTCGGGTTGCTCGCCCAGACTGTCCAAAGGATCGACGAATCTGGCGCCGCCGGTGACGACGGTTACGCGGGTGGTGGGCAGCGACCGGCGGAGCGTCCGGAGCCCGTCAATCGTGATGTCGGAGAAGTCGATCACCAGCGACTTTAGATGACGCAGCCTGCCCAGGGCCGCGATTTCGGAGGGGCCTAGCCGCAGGTTGTGCAGCCACAGCTCGCGCAGGCGAGGCAGGGACTCAAGCCGGGCGAGCCCTTCGTGGTCGAACAGCCGGCCCAAATTGACCCCCGGTTCTCCGCTTCCGTTGAGATCGAGACGCGTCAGGCTTGGAATCGCCGCGAGGTGCTCCAGGGCGGCGTTCGTCACGCCGGTGCTGCGGAGGGACACGTGATCGAGCTTCGGGTGCGAACGGAGGGCCTTCACCCCGGCGTCGGTTACCCGATAGCTGCTCAAGTCGAGTCGCTCCAGCTTATCGAGCGGCGCGAGCCGCCGCAGCCCTTCGTCGCCAACCTGCGTGTACATCAGGATCAACGACTTCAGGTTGCGGCATGCCGCGACGTAAGCCATGCCTTTGTCGGTTATTAAGCTTCCGCTCAGCGCGAGCAACTCCAGTTCGGGAAATCCCGCCAGGTAAGCCAGTCCCGCGTCGGTCACGGCCGTGCCCGAAATGTCGATCTCGCGGAGCGCCTTCAATCCGCGGAGATGCTCCATCCCCTTGTCGGTGATCTCCATCCCGGTTTCCGCGCGGCTGGTGTTGCGCAGTCCGAGTTCCCGGAGCTTCGTCAAGCCGGCCAGGTGTACGAGTCCGGCGTCGGTGATCCGGTTGCCGTCGAGCCGGAGCTTCTCAAGGCTCTTGAGGTCCTTGAGCCGCTCCAGGCCCGCGTCGGTGATGGAGTTCTCGCTCAAGGATAGCTCCCGCAGGCCGGTCCGCGTCGCGATGTGTCGCAGGTCGTCGTCGGTCACGCCGAGATCGTAAAGGTTGAGCGACTCCAAGGCGGGCATGGCGGCGATGTAGGCCAGCCCGGCTGGGGTGACGCGGGTCGTGCTGTCGACGTTCAAGAGGCGGAGCTTCGGCAAGGTGCTCAGCTCCCGCAGCAGCTCGTCGTCGGCGGGCGACCCGACCCACACCTCGACGACGTCGCCCGAGGCGTCCGTCTTGACGATCGCGCCGTTGTTGTCGATGGCCAGGAGCCGCCACGGATACTTGCTCCTGTCCTTCTTCGTCACCACTAGGTCGGGGCCGCGGCGAGCTACCGCGTACCCCTTGGCGATTAGAACGCTGTCCAAGACCTGAATGGCCTGGACGGGTCCATACTCCCGGACGTCACGGAAGTTGAACGTGCCGGGGGGGAGCTCCGCCGCTTTCAGCGAGAGATGGAGTTGCGCCGCGACGGACTCGAGAACCTGGCCAAATGGTGTGAAGCGGAAGTCGAACTTCACCGTGAGCCGGGCGACCTGGTATTTCCCCTCCCGAGCGGTCACCCGGTAACCCTTGTCGAACAGCAAGTCGTTGAGTCGGTCGACGGTTCCTGGGCCCGGGGCCCCCTTCACGTCTTCGAGGGCCTTCTGGTCGAGGGATCGGATGACGCTCTTGAGTTGCTCCACATCCCGCCGTGGGCCACGGATCGCAAGAACATCCAAGTCCTTGAGCCATTCGATTTCGAGGGGCCCGGCGGTCGCTGCCGACTCCTCCGCCTGCACTCGCAACGCGGCGTCGGCTTTCTTCGATTCGTCCGCCTTCGCAGGCTTGGGCGGGGGAGCGGCCGGTGGCTTGGAGGGCGTTCTCTCGACGGCGCCGAGGACCAGATTGCCCAGGTCCAGGGGCTCCTTGGAGTCGGCAAGCGGCGGGACTTCCACACGTTTTGCCATCCGGGCGATCATCGGACCGCGGTCCGCACCTGGCAACGTGGGCCTCTTGTAGGCAGCGATCACAAACAGATACCGCGTTTCCAGAAGTCCCTCGATGCGGAACGTCCCGTCGGCATTTGCGGCGATCTTGTCGCGCTGGAACGCCCGCCCGAGCTCGGATTTCGCGAACGCCTGGTAGGCAGCCCACGCCTGATCGACCTCGTCCTGGAAGCCGCTCATGCTCGGCGCTCGCAGCGAGACGGACAACTCGACGGCCGCTTCCGCCACACTCAGTCCGCTGTCCGGCGGAAGCGAGATCCGGCCGACGACGGGCCGTCCGGGACGCGGCAGCGTGATCCGAGTCGTCTGGCCCGGGGCAATCGACATCCGGCCGGTCGAGAGCAGGTTGAAGCTGGAGTCGCCATGCTTGAACCACGGCTGGACATAGAGGGTGACCGGAGGCACGCGCTCGACGACGAATCGACCCGCGGCATCGGTGACGACATCGCCCGTGTAGTGCAGGAAGACCTCGTCGCCGCCGCGCATTGCTCCGACATGGATGCGCTGGCCGGCGACCGGCTGGCCGCCGAGCACGAACTCGCCTTCGATGCGTCCCCACGGCTTGAGCCGCACCGTCGACGACTTGGCAAACTCGGCGGCAGTGACCTCCGCGTAGCCGCCGTCGTGAGCGACCACGAGCACCCAGGGGTCGACCTCGGTCGGAAGGCGGAACGAGCCGTCGGCCGCTGACGTGCCCAGCTTGCCCAGTTCCCGGCCGTGGCCGGAGTAGCGAAGTTTTCCGCCTTCAACCTCCACCTCGTTGGTCCAGGTGCAGATCGCCAGGGACGCCCCGCCCGCCGGCTTGCCGTCGGGCAGAAGCACATTGCCGGCGAGCCGCGGGTCCGGCTCCAGCGTCACGTCGAGCGTCACATCTCCTTCGTCCCGCCGAACCGGCCGCGTGACCAGCGGAACATAACCGTCCGCCTGGATGCGCAACACCGTTTGTTCCCAGGGTCGCTCCAAACGCAACTCGGGCGGGTTGCCTTGATATCGCTTAAGGTACTGCGACTGCCAGGTGTTCCGCTCGACGCGATTCTCGTGGAACGCGGGAATGACAGCCAACGACGTGACCGGCTGTCGGGTCTTGGCGTCCGTCGCCTGGATCCGCACGGACAGGGCGGCGTTCTCCAGTGCGGGACCACTGGTCGCGTCGTTCTCCTGCGATGCTGCGCTCACGTTGGCCGAGCGCGCTTGGGCCCAAACGCTCGCGCCGACAGCCAAGCCGAGGAGGAACGCGATCGCCAGCACGCCCGCACCGGCGGGCCTCAGGAACCGGACTGGGCGCCGGCCACGCTCGCCGTCCAGCAGCCGGCGAAAACGAGCCATCATAGACCCGCCCCCGGCGCCCAGCGCCAACGCCGTCTGCGAATGACGGAACTCGGCGGCGGCGAGAATCGCGCGGCAGTAGTCGACGCGGCTCCCGAGCGCGCCGACGGCCACGTCGTCGCAGCAGCTCTCCCGTTCCTGCCGAATCCGGCGCGACAACCACCACACCGCCGGATGGTAGAAGAAGAGGGTCTCCAACAGCGTCTGCACCAGATTGACGAGATAGTCGTGGCGGCGGATATGCGCCAGCTCGTGGGCCAGGATTGCCTCAAGTTGTGCGGTCGGCAGTCCCGTTACCAGGCCCACCGGAAACAGGATTGCGGGACGGAGGTAGCCGACGACGGCCGGCGCCTTGACCAGCGTGGAGCCCACGATCCGGACCGCGCGCCGCACACCCAGGCGCCGGGACATCCGATCGACAAGGCCTTGCACGCGGCCGGGCACGCCCCCGACGCCGCTACGCCGCAGCCGATGCACCATCCACCAACTCGCCAGCGGGCGCAGACCGAAGGCGAAGACGCCTGCGCACCAAACCAGCACAATTTGCCCCAGCCACGGCTGCACCATTGCTTGCGCGGACGACCACCACGACACCGAACTCGTCCCACTCGTCACTTCCGGCGGCTCGCTGGCTGGAGTCCGTGCTTCCGAGGCCTCGTGCCCGGCCACCCCAGGATTTGGAGCCGGCTCCGTCAGGCCGGGCTTGCGGGCACCGGACGCGTGACTGACCGGAAGCGCGCCGGCAACGGTCGGCTCGCTGAGAGCCCCTCGTTGCGCCGCCGGCGGCTCCGTCGGCCACCACGTCCAAGTGGCCGCCGCCGCAAGGACCATGAGGCCGATCGCCGACACGCAGGTTGCGTAGCGGGCCGCTGCGGAGGATCGACGCATCGCCCGTTGAAGCAACATCGCGATGCAAGCCAACAGCGCGAACTGCCAAAGCGAGTGGATCAGTACCCAGCCGAGTCGATCCACCATCCACGGAGGAAGCAGGGTCGCGGCCATGGTTATTTGCCCTCCATTTGATCGAGCATTCGGCGAACTTCGTCCAACTCCTCCCCGGTCACCTTGCTTCCCGAGAGCGCCTGCAGGACCAGGCTCATGGTCGATCCGTCGTAGATCCTTTCGATCAGGTCGTGGAGCATCCGCTTGCCGGCCGTCTGGCGGGACAGGACCGGACGATAGACGTGCGGCTGGGCCGTTTCGTCGCGCTTGAGCAAGCCTTTGCGCAGCATCACCGCCAGCATCTTGACGGTCGTCGAGTAGTTGGTCCCCTTGTCGGCCTCCAACCGCTTGTGGATCTCGCGGACCGGGCTGGGGCCGAGATCCCAGAGGACTTGCAGGATTTGCAGCTCAACCTGCGTGGGCCGAAAGGCATCGGGTCGTGGCATAACGGGGTGCTCCTTGACGTGCCGTCCCATTCCAGCGCCGGCCGGCCGCGGATACCTTCCCGGCCGACCTCGCCGGAGTCCGTCCGATCCTGGTTAGCGAACGCTTTCGCTACCCCCGAGTGTAGCGAACGTTTTCGCTACGTCAAGAGGGGCTAGCGAAACTTTTCGCCACTTTTCGGCGGCGGCCGCGGCACGCACGCGCCCGGGCCATGGCCGGGTCGCTGGAGCGAATCCCCTCTGTGGCGTTCCGCCGAGGGGGGCCCGAGGGGGCACCACGGCTCGGCACCGAGCGGCACCGAGCGCCACGGAGCGCGACGGAACGGCGCGGGGGCCTTAGACACGACGTAACGGCCGGCCGGCTTCTCAGCCCCCGTCACGTTCTTCCGTTCCGGCGATGCCGGGCTGCCGATCGCTTTGTCTTGCGTTACCGCCTGCTCACATTGCGCCTCTTCACGGTTTGAACAGATCGTCACGGACGCAATTCACCTGGGCTTTCCGCAACTGCATGTTGTAGCTGAGTGCGGGCCGGTTGCGCAGCTCGGGCGAGACCCACGCCGGCGTGCCGCGGGTCCAGGTGCTCTTCCACGGGAGCCAGCAGCCGGGGGCAAATTCCTCGAACTCCGCGTTGGCCCACAGGTCTGCCAGCGTGCCGTCCACGCGTCGCTCCCATTTGCGCGGGGCAAACCCCAGCTTGGCGTCGAGCCAGAACCTGTCGGAGATCAACTGCCGCTTTCCTTCGGACTGGCCGTAGCGCTCCGCCTCGACCACGATGCAGGGGGCCCCGTCCAACGTCTCCTCGTTGGGCCCAACGCGGCACTTGTCATAAAGCGCGAAGTTGTCCGGGAACCAGTACTGCTGCTGGGACTTGCGCATCTCCGGGTTGCGCGGCTGAGGGTCCAGAGGCCGAAGGCCGAGCCCCGCTAGGTACTCCATGGGGGAGGAGAAGTACGTGGCGTCGAGGGGCGCCATGCGATTCACAACCTCACGCCACACGAAGCAGTTGGCTCCGTCGAAGATGAGCCGCTTCTGGTCGCCCTGCGTGGAGCTGAACAAGTGCGTGGAACGCCCCTGCTGCTTTCGGGCCAGCGCAGTTCGTTGCTGTCTCTCGATGCGTTCCGTTAGCGATGCCGGGGCATTGGGGTCGGGCACCATCCGATCCTCCGGCAAGTTGTTGACCCACACTCCCAGCTCCAGAACTTCCGCGAACTGTTTGGCTCCGGCGAAGGCAACGCGGTGTCGTTCTTCGTAATCGCGGAGCGAGCAGAGATTCCAAACGGTGAGCAAGCGGGGCTCGACGTGGGCTTCCGAGACGACGTGGTACTCCACCAAGAGACTCTTGAATCGCTCTCGGCGCTCCCGGAGCCTCTGCTTGATCTCATCGAGCGTCAGCGTTGCCGGTTTGGTCTGCGTCGGCTTGGCCGGAGGAGCGGTAGGCGCCTGCGCCAAGAGCGCTTCCCGATAGGCAATCCAATGGGGCGCCAGCTTGCCGGACTTCAGATCGGGAAGGAGGCGCTGGATACAGTCGCTGGGGATGGCCATGCAGCCATAGAACCCGCGGGCAATCGTGATGCCGACCGCCTTGCCCGTCAGATCCACGACGGGTCCGCCGCATTCGCGAGCCAAGAGCGGCGCGTCGTGCTCGAACATCGTGGGAAAGTCCCCGGACCGGAGGTTGAACGGCGAGGCTCCCTCGGCCCTAAGCCGCATGGTCAGGTCGAGCGGCTTCCCGGCGCGGAGCAGGCGAACCGCCACGCGCTGATTGGCCCAGCGGTCCTTGACGCAATCGGCCAGGTCCTGATGGCGGCGCACAGCCTTGCCAGCGATCGTGAGGATCACGTCCCCCGGCTGGATTCCGGCTGCGGCGGCCATCCCTTCCACGAACTCGACCCAGTAGCCGCGACCCTGCACCGCGCTGCCGATCAGCTCCGGCAGGGCGGCCCGTTGTCTCCGCGGCGGTTCGATGCGCGCCGGAAACGGCCCCGGGAGGGCGCGGCGAGGCACGCTCACCACCCCC
>CAYGZI010000085.1:0-13608 GCA_964354245.1 uncultured Planctomycetaceae bacterium | reverse complement strand
AACGGGGCGGTCCGGTCAGGTCGTCTCTCTCCAATCCCCAATCCCTAATCCCTAATCCCTCGTCCCCGGCCCCTGACCCCTGACCCCTGACCCCCGAACCCTGAACCCTGCTCTCCACGCCGATGTAATACGTCCGCGCAAGCCCGGCCGCGATACGCACGCCCTGCCCGCGCCGCACCATGCCGTAGTACGCGGCCCCCCGGGCCACCGCCAGGTCGAGCCGGTCGTTGTCCAGCAGGATCGGCTGCCACTTGGGGTCGTCGGGGCGGAACCAGCTTGTAAGCACGTCGAAGAGCCGCTGGCGGATCGCGCGGGATTCAAACAGGCCGCCGTTGAAGAGCACGACGTCGGGCCGCGCCGGGTCGTGGTCCGTGGGCGGCTCGGTTTCGTCCAGGGCCACGTGCCGGTGGGCGGTCAGAAAGGCCGCCAGGTAGCGGGTCACGGCGGCGTCGGGGGCGTAAGGCAGCCCGAACTCCTGGAAGCCGGACCGCCGACTGGCGGGCTTCTCGTCCAAGCGGACTTGGGGGAAGAACCCGTCGAGGAGCAGCCGGTGGGCGTCGTCGCGGGTGAGTTCCACCTGGAGGCCGCCTCCGATGAGCCGCGATCCGCTGGCGGGCAAGGTCACGGTGAGCCGTTCGGGGGCGGCGTTGCCCAGCAGGGTCTCTTTGACAATCTGGCACTTGTGCACGAGCACGGCCCACTGGCGCGGTTCCAACTTGCCGTCGCCGGCCAGACGGCGCTCGATGTCGTGGGCCAAGGCCAGGTCGAGGTTGTCGCCGCCGAGGATCAGGTGCTCGCCCACGGCCACCCGGTGGAATTGCACCTTGCCGCTTGCATCGCCGCGCACGCGGATGAGCGTAAAGTCCGAAGTCCCGCCGCCAATGTCGCAGACCAGGATCTTCTGGCCCGGGCTGACGAGCTTCTCCCAGTCGTCCGTGTGGTTGTAGATCCAGGCGTAGAACGCCGCTTGCGGCTCTTCGACGAGCACGACCCGGGCCAGGCCCGCGCGCGAGGCCGCCTTCACGGTCAGCTCCCGGGCGATCTCGTCGAAGGAGGCGGGGAGCGTGAGCACGATGTCCTGCTGGGCCAGCGGGTGGTCGGGGTGTTGGGCGTCCCAGGCGTCGCGCACGTGGGCCAGATACCGGCCGCTCGCATCGACCGGCGAGAGACGCTGGATGTCGGGCGCCCCGTGCCAAGGCAGAAGCGGCGCAGTCCGGTCCACGCCCGAGTGGCAGAGCCACGACTTGGCCGAGACGATGAGCCGCCCGGGCACCATCGCCCCATGATCCCGGGCGAAAAAGCCGACCACGTGGTCCGGGTCCTGCTTTTGCCACGGCATTCGCAGGGCCTCGGCGCCCAGCTCGCCCGTAGCGGGCTCGTAGTGGCACGAGGGGAGCGTTTCGCGGGCCTCGATCTGACCGGGGGCGACCAACTGCGGCACGGCAAAGGTCCGCACGCGCCACGGCGACTCGGCGGTATCCACAAACGCCACGGCCGAATTGGTCGTACCCAGGTCGATGCCGACCACGAAGCGGCTGGGAGTCTCGTTGGGTTGAGGTCGCGAGGGAGGCATCCTGCTATCCAGGAGAGGCGATTTACGGACGAGGTTGCGATGCGCGGATAGGCGACCTAACAGGCGCGTTGGAATACCGGCATGTCCTGGAAGCACTCACATATAGAACTTGTAGCCAGTTTGGAGCCAATCCTCGCTGCCTTCGGGAATGTGCTTCATGATCTCGCCCACTCGCTGGGCGAACGATATCGTGATCGGCGTGCCGTCTGCGAACGAGCAGTTGTTCACGTTCATTTTCGTAAGTTCCAGCACTTCCTTAAACAACTCCTTCGGACCCGTTCCTCCGTGGTGTTCGACCAGTTGCCAGGGTTCGGGTACATACGATCCAGGAAACGTCTCCAGATACGGCACATAGCCCATCGTGAAAAGGAAATGCAGGTCATCCTCGACCCGAAAATACGTTCCACGCAATGGCGGATAGATCCCCTCACGGAAAAGTCGTACACCGGTTTGGGCAAGAGTCGCGAAGTCCATCTCGCATCTCGGTAGGGCCTCTTGAATGCCTTCGGCCAAGCCATCCAGTTCATTGTAGTCCTCATGCTCCTGCCCCCAGTACCGAGAGGTCTTGTGGACCACGACACGACGAGGCAGGTTCCCCCGGAACTTAGAGTATTCCGCGAGCGTCTTCTGCATCAGCTTGCGGGCAGCATCTCTGGTCAAATGGGGGCTACGACCTTGTTTGTCTTCGTCCCACTCAAACGGGTCGCCTCGCAACACGAGTCCCTGCCCGAGGTAGTCGAATGCCTGGGCTACACTTGAACGCATCGTTACCGTGTCTTTCAAGTCACGAGCGACGTAGAAGCTAATGCCGACGAAGCACGTATCCGTCTGCAAGGAGGTTGGACGCCAGGGGACTCCATCCGCCTTGTAATAGAGGGCGGTGCAGAAGTTCCACGCTCGTGAAGCCTTCTCCTGCAATGGCGCCCTTCTGCCGGCCGCTTTCCTCCCGAGAATAGTGCTGCGCTGGACAAGTTGTATTGGAATTCCCCACCGCATGGCTCTGGCCTTAATGGCCCGGCGGAGGTTAAGGAAGAAGTTGCCGGACACCCGTACCGTGTGAGCTTCCTCGACCATTTCGGGCGTCAAAGCCACGATGACGATATCCGGCGAAGGCTTGTTCTCCGCCAGGACTCTGATTTGATCGTCCAACAGACCGACCAGCTTCCAGATTCTCGCCTGCTTGTCCGGCTGTTCCAGGACTGCCTTGATTTCGTGCGGCACAATCGACTTTTCCCAACGTTCATTCAGTTGAAAGCAGCACTCGAATGGGGTGTCACGCGAAAGCCCGATGAAGTCTCGATTCAGAATCTTGTATAGCCGCACGAATGCTTCATCTTCCACCGGCTCGTCATCGAAGATGCCTGCACCAAAGAGGGGCGTACTCTCTTGTTGCTTGATGTGGCCGCGTACGATCTTTTTGTTCTCGCTTTCGATCTCGTACCCACATTCCTCAATCCAGTCCCGAGCACCGGCAATCGTCTCCCTCGTCCCGATGAACCCGAGTTTGATCTCGGACGGGTGTAGGCCGGGAACACACTTGCCAAACGGGCCAAAGTGAGCTAGCCCGGTCTTGCTGTCCTCGTGCTCGAAGAAGCTTCCGAACTGGAGTCTGGGCTCAGGCAGGTATTCAAGGCTAATAGTCACCGTCGTCTTCCTCAATAATGCCGTCCGGTTGGTCCTGATCCCACGTGAACAAGCTCAGTTGCGGCGACGGAGCCTTTTCCTCAAAAGTCGCTGGGTCGTCTGGGATGGCAAAGCCAGCGATCCCGCAGAGTGGCATCTTCTGAATCCGCATTATAACCCGGCCATCCAACTCCATTGAGATGGAGTCTCTCCTCCTGGACAGGATGTCAACCCAGAATAGGACGTGGTTGAGAACCTGAAGATTGTGCTCCTTGGCTTTCAAGACGGTTGTGTATGGACCGGCGAGTTCACCACTGCATGGTGTTTCGCCGTCCTCGGTGAAGAAGTACTTCGGCACGATTTGAAGAAACCACCGGTCCCCAATCTCACGGAACTCGAATTGAGCGGCAAGATGTCGCCAGAACTTCGCTTGGCCATATTCGTAGTATCTCACCAGCGTGCGTGCCGGTGCGTTCCTCTGGGTCCGCACACTCCACCAACAGCGAGTAAAGTGCGTATCAACCTCATTTTCTCGGGGAAAGTAGTTGCGGCCGAAGTCGCGGTTGTAGCGGAGCCCGCATCTGCGTAAATGAACCCCGAGCAGTTGGTTCAGCAAGAAGACGAGGTTGCGGTGCTTCTGTGCGTCGGCAAGCCACTGCTCGGCCGGGATGTCGGTCACGGGCTCCTCGCAATACTCACGCAGAGGGCATGTCCGGTCTTGGAGGTCACCGAGAGTATAAAGCTGCCCCGCGTCGATGCAGAAGGGCGGGGCCGAGCCCCTGAGTGTCGATTTGACCTCGTCGTAGGTCGCCAGGGGTGCCACGGCACAGCAAATAGCCTTCGGAAACTCAACGACCGAAAGGAGATTCGAGAAGAGCCGTTCTTGGTGCTGAAAGGACACCCTCGGCGGGCTTACTCGGGCATGTTCGCATACGGTTGGACGGTATGAGTCCGAGAACTCATCTCTGGTCTTGTCAAAACGAATCAGGAAAGGTGGACGAAAGACATCGCGTGCCGACTTGATGTACGACTTGACCTCCTGGCAGTATAGCCGGTCCTCGATCGGGTGGTAGTGAATGAAAAGGACGGGGTATGTATGGTTGGCCCAGTAGTCCAGGTCTTCCTTCTTCACCGAGACAGCATACTCCGTCCCCCGGTCCCACGCTATGTGGCTCTGGCCGGATCTCGCCTGCACCTTGACGATGCTACCGGTCGTCTCAAACCCCTCGCCGTCTGACTTTTCTCGTAGGACTTCGATTTCGCCATCAATGCCAATGTCATCCTTGGAAATCTCCCTCCAGAGGCAGTGCATCTCGTGGACCGCGGCGGAGATACGGTCGAGCCCCTTCAACTCGGTAAACTTGGACTTGCGAACGGTCTTGCCCATAGCCGGGAGTCTTGGTTTTTTAGGCCCTCCGCGATCGAATTGGTCTGCTCCAACCACAATTGGAGGTCATTTTTGATCTCCTCGGTTAAGAGACTGTCGGGCTTCCCTTGGCGCCGCGTCGCGAGTGATCGCGACTGCCCGCCGCGGCTGCGACTCGTTGCCGGCCGGCTTTCCGCTGGTCCAAAGTTCGTATTCGCTCAGGTCGATGTCATCGTTCCAGGAGATCCCGCAGCCTCCCGGGTCCACCTCAAGCCGGTTTTCGCCGGCCGGTGCGCCGCTGCTTCGGGCGATTCTTGGCTTCCACCTGCTGCCAGAACTCGTCGTGCGGAATGCCCTTGCCTGACTGGATGCGACGATGGGCGGCTTCCAGGATTGAGCGGAGCTTGGGCGAATGGGCCAAGACCAGCCGCTCCAACTCGTCTTCGTCGCCCACCGCAACCAGCACCGCGACAGGCTTGCCGTTGCGGGTGACGATCACCGGCCCCGTTTCGCTTGCCCTGAGATACGCGCTGAACTGCGTCTTCACATCTGCTACCGAAGCGATCTTCATAACTCCACCTCCTCTCCGCCGATGAACAACCGGCTCCTGTCCTTCACGCCAATGGCGAGGATATTGACCTCCCTTGTCTGCCCGTCGACCTCGTAGAAGACCCGATACCGGTTGTCCGGCCCGAGGCGGAGTTCCCATTGGGCTCCTAAGGCGGCGGGACGCTGCAAGGGCTTGCGGTTCCGAGTTTCTACGTCCGGCTCGTACAGCAACTGCTCCTCGATGGTGGCTCGGATCAGCGAGCGATACTTGGCCTCGATGGCGAGCAGGTGGTTGTGGACTTCCGGGTCGTACACCAGCGAGAACGGCAGCTTCGTTGCCATGACCACAATTATGGCCATGCGGTGTGGCGGGGGCAAGCCTCCCCAAGGGCCTTCCGCGTGTTTTCAAGGGGGGCAAGAGACTATACAAGGTTCACGGGGAAGTCCAATACCCTACCCCAAGTGCGGGGGCCTGATTGCCGTTCGAGCGGCAGCGGACGTACAATCAAGGGGGCGCGGCTTCCGTAGGACGTTTCCATTCCGGTTGTCGTGGATATGAACCTGAAGTGCATCCATTGTCAGGGCCAAATGCGGCGGGCCACAACGCCTTTGCACGTTGACCGCAAAGGTTGCCACCTTACGCTGGATGCCGTCCCGGCCTGGGTTTGCCAGCAGTGTGGCGAGCCGTATTTCGAGGAGAAGGAAGTCGACGCCATCCAGGACCTTGTGAGGTCCGTCGAAGCGAAAGCCGAGCCTCTGGCGGCGACTTCGTCAGGGAAGGCGTGACTGCGACACGGCTGCACGTCGGCACCTCGGGCGATTGGGATTCGCTTCCGTGCGGCAGCGCGGGAGCCACGTGGTGATGCGCCGCGGCGACCGGGGGTGCGTTGTCCCGCTTCACGGCGAGTTGAGAGCGCGGTGACGAGAGAACGGCGGGCAAGCCCGCCCGCTACACCTCCGAGCCCCCAGCCCCTAGCCCCTTTGGCTGCGTCCCAGCACGGCCTCGATGGTCTCGAAGAGTTGGCCCGCGCGGATGGGCTTGGCGAGGTAGTCGTCCATGCCCGCCTCCAGGCACCGCTCGCGGTCGCCTTTCATCGCGTGGGCGGTCAGGGCGACGATCGGGGTGTGCCGGCCGCGCTGGCGATCCTGGGCGCGGAGGATCGCCGCGGCCTCCAGCCCGTCCATCTCGGGCATCTGCACGTCCATGAGGATCAGGTCGAACTGGCCGGACTCGGCGGCGGCGACGGCCTCCTTGCCGTTGTTGGCCACGACCACGGCATGTCCCTCGCGCTCCAGAAGCCCGACGACCAGCTTCTGGTTCACCAGGCTGTCTTCGGCCAGGAGGACGCGCAAGGGACGGAGGCGGCCGTGCCACGGCGCAACGGCCTTCTCCGCGACGGCGTCCTCAGCCGCCGTGACGCCCAAGGCCATCACGATCGCGTCGAAAAGCTCCGACTGCTTGACCGGCTTAAGCAGGTAATAGAGGATGCCCAGGCGCTCGCACCGGGCGACCTCTTCCGGCTGATCGCCGGAGCTGAGCATCATGATGATCGTGCCGGCCAGTTCGGGGTCCTGCCGGATTTGCCCGGCCAGGGCGAAACCGTCGATCTCGGGCATGCGGGCGTCCAGAAGGAGCAGGCGATAGGGGGCCGCGGCGGCGTGGGCCTCGCGGAGGCGCTGGAGGGCCTCGCGGGCCCCCGGGGCGGCGGTGGGGCGCATGCGCCAGTTGCGGAGCATCTCTTCCAGGATGCGGCGGTTGGTGGCGTGGTCGTCCACGACCAGGACGCGCGTGCCGCTGACCGCGGCGGGATCGACCGGAAGCACAGGCAGGGCTTCGCCTTCGGCCAGACCGAAACGGACCGTGAAGTGGAACGTGCTCCCGTGCGCGAGGCTGCTCTCGACCCAGATCCGCCCTCCCATCAGCTCGGTGAGCCGGGAGGCGATGGCCAGTCCCAGGCCGGTCCCGCCAAAGCGCCGCGTGGTGCTGCTGTCGGCCTGCTCGAAGGCGCCGAAGATCGCGGCCCGCTTGTCTTCGGCGATGCCGATCCCGGTGTCGGCGACCGCGAAGTGCAGCACGACCTCGCCTTCGGATTGCGATTGGCGCTCCACCTCCAAGACGACCTCGCCTTGGTCGGTGAACTTGATGGCATTGCCGACCAGATTGACGAGGATCTGGCGCAGGCGGTTGCGGTCCCCGGCGACCACGGCGGGGACCTCGGGGTGGACGTGGTAGGCCAGCTCCAGGCCCTTGGCGTGGGCGCGCAGTGCGAGGGACTTCATCGTGTCGCCGAGGTTCTCGGCCAGATCGAAGGCCGCGCGGTCCAGCGCGAGCTTTCCGGCCTCGATCTTGGAGAAGTCGAGGACGTCGTTGAGGATGGCCAGGAGCGACTCGCCCGACTCGCGCACGGCGGTAAGGTATTCGCGCTGTTGGGGGCTCAGTTGGGTGTCGAGGACCAGCTCGGTCATGCCGATGATGGCGTTCATGGGGGTGCGGATCTCGTGGCTCATGTTGGCCAGGAAGAGGCTCTTGGCGCGGCTGGCGGCCTCGGCCGCCTCCTTGGCGAGCTGCATCTGGTGCTCGGCCCGCTTCCGGTCCGTGATGTCGCGCGAGATTCCGAACGTGCCGATCACCTCCCCGGTCTCGCTGCGGAGGGGCACTTTGGTCGTGGAGACCCAGGTCACGCGCCCGTCGGGCCAGGGCTGCTCTTCCTCCTTGTCGATGATGGGTTTGCCGGTCCGCATGATCTCCCGCTCGTCGGCGAGGTACTGCCGGGCCCGCGCGGGCTCGAAGAAATCGGAATCGGTCTTGCCGACGGCCTCGGCCGGATCGCTCAGTCCCAGGTATTCGGCCAGCGCTTTGCTGACGCGGACGAAGCGGCTCTGGGCGTCCTTGAAGTAGATGTAGTCCGGCGAATGGGTGGTGAGCGTGGCCAGGAGGAAACGCTGGTAGGCCAGCTCGGCGGTCCGCTCTTGGACGCGGATTTCGAGGGCATCGCGGGCGTTGCGGAGCTCCTCGTCCGCATTGCGGCGCTGGATGAGCCTCCACATCCCTTGCATCAGCAAGGTGAGCTGGCGAGTATCGGACTGGTCGTAGGGCTCGGGCTTGTTCCCCACGCCTGCCACGGCGACGATCCGGCCGTCGTCGAAAACGGGGATATTCATGTGGCGCAGGACGTGGACGTGGCCCTGGGGATATCCTTTCTTGATCGGGCTGGGGGCCGCATAGTCGTTGGTGATGACGGGCTTGCGCTGGCGCACGGCCTCGCCCCAGAGCCCGGTCGCCTCGACAGGGTAGACGATCGGCTTATCAATGATCGCGCACTCGTCCATGGCCGTTTTGGACCAGGAGTGCATGGTGAGCACCGTCTCGTCCTCGTTCATGAACGCCAGGTAGCCGATCTGGCTCTTGGTCAGGCGGACCGCCTCTTCTAGCGCGAAGCCCATGATCTCCTGGAGCGAGGCTTGGGTCATCTGGTTCAGCCGCACCAGGGCCTCCAGGCGGGCCTCGTCCAACTGCAGCGCCTCCACGGCGCGGCGCTGCTGCAGAATTCCCGACGTCTGATAGAGCGAGAAGCCGAGGATGGGCAAGGCGTAGCCGATCACTTTATCGACGTGGGCGATGTCGAAGAACAGGTCGTAGAACTCCTTGGAGAACGACATCATCACCTGGCCGACCAGGTTCACCCCGATGGCGAGCGCGACCCACCAGGTCATCTCGTCCACCGAGCGGTGATACTCCCTGAGAAAGATTGCCAAGGCGACGGCAAACAGCATTGCCGATGCGAAATCCACCGGCCGGGAAACGAGCCGCTCGGGGAAGATCAGACTCGGCAGGGGGACGTGGAAGGCGGCCACAGTTCCCACCACGGTGACAACCAGCACGAGGAGCGAAACCCACAGCGTCTCCCGCTTGGGATTGCGCGGCTTTCCCGTCCACGCGGCGACCAGCGGCGCCAGGATCAAGAGCGAGGCCATCAGCAGCCGGCCGCTGGTGTAGGTGGCGGGCACGGCGACCCGGATGACCGAGGCGGGAAGCCCGATCCACTGGTGCTCCCAGGCAAAGCCGAGAAAGCCGTGGACAAAGTCCTCGGCGCCGTTGGCGAAGAAGGCCAGTCCGACCAGCAGGTGAAATCGGTTTCCCAGGCTGTAGAAACGGATGATAAACCCCGCCCCGGCCAGCAGGCCGATCACCGCTCCGGTCATCTCGATGGTGGCGTGGAACTGCTCGCTCCCGCGATAGTCCGGGGTCGAGAAGACGGGATACGCGGCCTCCAAGAGCCCGAGGAGAATCACCAGGGTGGCGAGGTGATATCCCCGCTTAGCCTGCAAGTCAGCGGGCGATCGCGCGAGATCGGATTCCGGGAGCACCGGGCGGGGCTCCGGGCCGGTTGGGACTTGGTTGGCCATAGTGGCACACGAATCACCTATGCGCGAGCGGCCAGGGCCTTCTCCGCCGCGTCGCGGATGTAGTGTTCGGACGGGTCGCTGCGCGTGTCGCGCAAGTGGGCGTAGATCTGCCGCGCCGCGAGGCCTTGCCCCGACGCCGCCAGCTTCTCGGCCAGCACGAGGCAGTGCTTGGTGGCCTGGATCCGCTCCCAGCCGGGGTCTACATCCGCGGCCTTCACTACTTCAGACACGCCCTGATAGCCCATGCGCGCCAGGCCCCAGCCGGCGGCCAAGCGGACCTCGCGGTCCGGGTCGCTGAGCGCTTCCCGCAGGGCAGCGGCCGACTCCTTGTCGCCCACCGCGCCTAAGCCTTGGATCACGCTCAAGCGGCATTTGCCCTGGGCCTTGGGCAGGGCGGCGCGGAACTGCTCGGCGGCCCCGTCGCCGATGGCGGCAAGTGCCATGGCGGCCGGCTCGACCAGCTCCTCGTCCAGGAGCAGTTTCCCGAGCCCGGGGGCCGCCTCCTTGTGCCCGGCCCACTGGAGCTCCTGGCATAGGTAGGCCTGGACGGGCTTAGGCCGGTCGCCGCCAAGTTGGGCGGCGAGCGTCTCGGAGAACTCGCGCCGGGCCTGCTCGTCCTTGATCTTCAAGACGTGGTTGGCCAGGCAGTGCAGGGCGTAGTGGGCCTTGACGTCGCTCTGCTGACCGGGCGGGACGAGCATGTCGATGATTCCCACGATGTTCTCGCGGCCGCCCCTGTGGATTTCCGCGATCGCCTTCTCGATCTTCTCTTTGTCGATGTCGGTGTTGTACATGCCCCGCTTATCGGGATCGGGCATCTGGTCTACGAGCGATTTGAGTTGGGGGGATGGATTCATATTGGTGGTCCTTTTCGTTGTCGAGCGTTGTTCGGAGCCGACGCGCGGCACAAGTGCCGCGGCTAAACCTACTGCCTACTTCTACAGCCGCCACGGGGCCCGCATGGGCTGATAGACCAGCCGGTTGGCCTCCTCGTCGTCGAGGATCACTTCCTTGACCGGATCGTAGCGGAGCTTGCGCCCGGTGCGGATGGCTATGTTGGCCAGGTGGAACAAGGTGGCCGTGCGGTGAGCGGCCTCGGCATGACCGCCGGCCCGCTTGCGCGTTCGGACTGCGTCGGGGAAGCTGACCAGCCGCTCCGGCTCGGGCATTTCCTTGAGTTTCTGCCGGTCTTCCTCGCTGAGATCGTTCGGACTGACGCCCCGTTCCTTCTTGCGGTCGTAGGGCTTGCCCCATTCGCCGCTGTCGAGGACCAGGGTCAGACCGTCGGCGTATTTCAGCTCGACCCAGCCCCACAGGGCGACCGCCTCCGGGTGAGCGGGCGGCGCAAAGGGCTCGATTTCCACCGGGCTGGTGAAGTCCTTGGCGTACTCGTAGTTGAAGCCGTCGAGGTGGTGCTGGGCCATGTCGGCCAGGCCGCCTCCCTCGTAGTCCCAGTAGCCGCGGTGGGTCCCGCCAACGCGGTGCGGGAAATACGGCCGCAGCGGCGCCGGCCCGCAATACATGTTCCAATCGAGCGACTTGGGCACCGGCTGGAGCTTGGGGTTGACCAGGCCGCTCCATTCCTTGACCTTGAATCCGTTGCGCCGGAAGACCACGGCCTTGCACTCTTTCAAGAGTCCGCTGGCCATGAGCTTGTGGGTCTGGCGGTTGGCGCCGAAGCGGCCGTAGGTGCCGACCTGGAAGATGCGGCCGAACCGCTTCTCGGCCTCGGCCACGGCGCGGCCCTCGGCGATGAAGCGGGTCATGGGCTTTTCGCAGACGACGTCCTTGCCGGCCTCCATGGCGGCGATGGAGATCAGGGCGTGCCAGCCCGGAGGGGTGGCGATGGCCACGAGCTGAATGTCCTTGCGCTCCAGGACGCGGCGGAAGTCGGTGTAGATCGTCTTGTTGTCGGCCTTGTCGGCGAACCTCACGTCGCACCGGGCGAGCTGCCGAACGTTCGGCCCTAGTCCCCGAAACGTCCCGCCGCCTTGGCCGCCGCAGCCGATCAAGGCGCCGCCGAACTCTTCGCTGGGCGGAGTTTGGCCCTGGCCCAAGACGTTTCGCGGCACGATCGAAAGTGCCGCCACGCCGGCCGCCGAGCTTTGCAGGAAGCGCCGGCGGCTCATGTCTTCTTTACGCTGGTTCATAGAAGTGTCTCCGTCGGGATGGTTGACCGTTGTGCCGTGGTGTGGCCTCCAGTCTCCCCCGGGGGACTCCGGGTGTCAACAGTCCTGCCCCCCAGACGAGCCGCGATTTGCTTGACGGCGTTGCCTCCTTCGGGTTACACTCTCTCAGGGCGATGGGGCTGTTTCGTCAGAGAAGCAAACAGGACAAGACTACAGAACGAAAGGGAGATGATCGTGAAACGCCTTCTGGCTGTCGCGCTTTTGAGTGCCGTCGCTGCCCCCGTGGCGGCGGATGATGCCAAGCCCTTCGTCGGCAACTGGGCGCTCACCATCCCCGGCGGCGGGGCCGGGTGGCTCGGCGTCGAGAATACCGACGGCGTCCTCAAGGCCAGCATCCTTTGGGGCGGCGGCAGCGTGCTGCCGGTTACTAGCGCGCGGGTGGACGGCGATACGCTCATCCTGACCCGCGTCAGTCAGCCGAGAAAGAAGGCCGCCGCCGGCAAGGCCGTCAGGGTTCAGGAGACGGAGACGATCAAGGCCAAGCTGGCTGGCGACGAGATGAACCTGACCACCGAACGCCAGCGCGGCGACGGCAAGGTCTTTGGCCAGGCCGGCTTCACCGGCAAGCGCATCCCGCCGTTGTCGCCCAAGCCGGACTTGTCGAAAGTCCGATTTGGCGACACAATCAAGCTCTTCAACGGCGAGAACCTCGACGGCTGGAGACTGGTCGAGCCCAAGGCCACGAGCGGCTGGTCCGTCAAGGACGGCGTGCTCGCCAATGACCCCAAGCAGGAGCCAGGCCAGCCGCGCAAGAATTACGGCAACCTCCGCACCGTGCAGGAGTTCGAGGACTTCAACCTGAAGCTGGAAACCAACGTCCCCAAGGGCGGCAACAGCGGCATCTACCTCCGCGGCATTTACGAGGTCCAGGTCGCCGACACGTTCGGCCGCAGGGTCGATTCCCACAACATGGGTGGGATCTACAGCCGCATCTGTCCGACCGAGGCCGCGGAAAAACCGGCCGGCCAGTGGCAGACGTTCGACATCACGCTGCTGGACCGCCACGCGACCGTCATCCTCAACGGAAAGAAGATCATCGACAACCAGCCCTTGCTCGGCTGCACCGGCGGCGCGCTCTGGCCGGACCAGTTCCGGCCCGGCCCGGTCTACCTGCAAGGCGATCACACCGGCGCGAACTACCGGAATATCGTGCTTAGGCCGGTGCTGAAGTGAAATCCGAAATCCGGAATTCGAAATCCGAAACAAGTTCCAAGCACGGAAATCCCAAGTCCGACGCTGACCAGCCATGCTCTATGGCGTTGTCGCGCGAGGTTTCCGTCATTTACGCCTTTGGGTTTTGGATTTGTTTCGGATTTGGTGCTTCGTATTTCGAGTTTCATGCGCGCAGAACGCGCAGAAGTCTTACCGTAGGAAACTAACGCTGACCCAGGAGACGTCGCATGTCTTCCGATTTCGCCTCGCGGCTCTGGCGCACCACGATTGAAGGCCGTGCCCGCGGCCGGCGTCGGTTTCTCAAGACGGTCGCGGCGCTGCCCCTCGCGCTGGCGGCGGCCCAGCATGGCGACGCCGCGTCTGCCGCTGCACCCGCGGCGGAGACGAAGCTGCCGCACATCCGCCTTGGCCCGCACTCGGTCTCGCGTCTGATCTGCGGGGCCAACCCGTTTGGCGCCGGGTCGCACCTCTCGGTCTTCGTCAACCGGCAGATGAGCGAGTACTATACGCCGGAACAGATCCTCAAGACGCTGCGCCGCTGTCAGGAGGTGGGGATCAACTGCTGGCAGTCCAGCGGCGGGAACTTCGAGCTCTATCGCCGCTACATCGATCAGGGCGGCAAGATGCACTACCTGTCGCTTGAGTCGGGGAAGGGCAACGCCCTCTCGACCTTGGCCAAGCTCGGCTGCATCGGCGTGGCCCATCACGGCGAGGTGACCGACAACCTG
>CAYGZI010000084.1:0-13640 GCA_964354245.1 uncultured Planctomycetaceae bacterium | reverse complement strand
TCCGCATCCTCGATCCGGCCTGCGGCTCGGGCTCGTTTCTCATCCGGGCGTATCAATACCTCTTGGACTGGCACCGGGACTGGTACACGGCCGACGGGGCAGAGAAGCACGCCAAGGGTCGCAATCCCAAGCTCTACTGCGGCAGGGCGGGCGATTGGCGGCTGACCCCGGCCGAGAAGAAACGCATCCTCTTGAACAACATCTACGGCGTGGACATCGACCGTCAGGCGGTCGAGGTCACGAAGCTCTCGCTCTTGTTGAAGGTGCTGGAGGGCGAGTCCAAGGAGACGGTGAACAACCAGCTTAGGCTTTTGCACGAGCGGGCCTTGCCCGACCTGGCCGCGAACATCAAGTGCGGCAACTCGCTGATTGGGCCGGACTTCTACAATGGCCGGCAAATGAGTCTGCTCGACGAGGAAGAGATCTACCGGATCAACGCGATGGACTGGTGTGCGGAGTTTCCGGAGGTCTTCAAGGCCGGCGGTTTTGACGCGGTGATCGGCAACCCGCCGTGGGGCGCGGACGTCAAGGATCCTGAGAAACCGTACTTCCGCGAGCACTACCGCTTGAACGTCGGGAAATTCGAGTCCTACGTGTTCTTCATCGAGAAGGCGTCCGGGCTTCTGAAAGGATGCGGGGCTCTTGGGATGATCGTTCCCAGCTATTGGATATCGCGCTCCCAGACGAAACCCCTCCGCGGGCACTTTTTCGGCACGCTATGGCCCGAGAGCCTCATCGTTCTTCCCGAAAACGTTTTTGCCGGGGTGAAGATGGATTCGGCGATCGTGGTAAGTTGGCGCAAGAAGCACGACCGCATTTTCGTTGGGGAGATTCAGAAGCCCGACCTTCCCGAGTGCGGCGACGGGTTGGAATTGCAGTCCCGGTGCCACGCTATCGACTTTCAAGTGTGGGAACGGCGCCCGATCGTTCGTTTCAATCCGAGGATAAGCTCCGCAGATCTCCGGGTCTTGAGAAGGTTCGAGAAGGGCACGGCAGCGCTCGGAACCGTCGTCGATATTACTCAGGGGTTGACGCTCTACCGAAGATCGACCCTGGCTCAGCAGTTTGGCCGCGCGAAGGCGGAGGAAATCGTCTCGAAGCGGCTCTTCCACAGCCATCGGAAGAGAAACAAGACGTACAAGAAGGAACTCTTGGGGCGCGACGTGAGCCGGTACTCCGTTGCCTGGAACGGAAGAAGCTGGGTCAGCTACGGCCCTTGGCTCGCTCATGCAGTGGACCAGAGGTTCTTCCACGGGCCGCGGCTCGTCATTCAGAAGCTGCGCAACCCGATGCTGCGGCAACGACTGGTGGTCGGGTATCTCGACGACAGCGAGACCTACAGTGCCGGGGTGCTGCTCAATGCAATCCTCAAACCCGACGGATCGCACCATCTGTTCTATGTGATGGGGCTGCTGAACTCCAAAACGGTGAACTACTGGTATCGCAAGTGCGTCCTCGACGTTTCGATCCGGGTCGTCGATCTGGCCCGTGTTCCCGTCCCGCTAGTTGATTTTGCGGATCCCTTTGATCGCGCCCGTCACGACCGCATGGTGGACCTGGTGGAGGCAATGCTTGCGTTGCACAAGAAGCTTGCGGCGGCGCGGACGGCCGACGACAAGACGGCCCTAACTCGCCGGATCGACGCCACGGACCGGCAGATCGACCAACTCGTCTACGAGCTCTACGGACTGACGGACGAGGAGATCAAGATCGTGGAGGAGGCTCAATCATGACCGAGAAGCCTTCGACGGATCTGGCCGTCACGCCCGACGAAATCCAGAGAATGGTCCACGTGGTGCGCGGGCAGCGTGTGATGCTCGATTTCGACCTGGCCCGGCTATACGGGGTGCCAACCTCGGCCCTCAATCAGGCGATCCGGCGAAATGCCGATCGCTTCCCCGAGGACTTCGCGTATCAGCTTACGCCGCAAGAGTTTACGGGTTTGATATCACAGATTGTGATATCAAAGGGCGGCCGTGGCGGACGCCGTGCGCCCGGGGCTGGTTCTCCGCGGGCCGGACTCTCTGCTACAATGCTGACGAGACAAGGCAAGGAGCATTTCCATGACCTATCGCGGACACATCAAGAACGGCATGGCGGTGCTGGATGAGCCAGGCGACCTGCCCGAGGGCACGCCGGTTGTGATCCAGCCTGTCGGGACCTTCGGCTTCCAGGAGAACCTCTCGATTGCGCAACTGCTTGAGCGTCAGCAGGTCCGCCCCGTCACGCAGCCCGCCGACCTGGCCGGCGACTGGCCGGCGGGCGACTCGCTGGACGAATTCCTGTCGGCCGTGCGCGAGGGCCGCCGCTGATGGAGGCCGTGGTCGTCGATACCGACGTGTTCTCGTATTTCTTCAAGCAGGATACCCGTGCCCGCCTTTACGAGGCGGATATCCGCGGCCGGCAGGTCTGCCTCTGCTTTCAGACGGTCGCCGAGGTCAAAGCTTGGGCTATCGGGCGCCAATGGGGACCATCTCGCTGCGACGCGCTCGATAGGGCGTTGGCACATTACCTGGTCCTGCCGTTTGATTCGCGGATGGCGGACGCCTGGGCGCGGGCCACCGCTGGCCGCAAGCGTATTGGCCAGCCCATTGAGTGCGGCGACGCCTGGATCGTCGCCGCCGCGTTGCGGCACGACATCCCACTGTTGACGCACAACGCACGGCACTATCACAACATCCCTGGCCTGAAGGTCATCACTCACCCCGACGCTCAGCCATGACGGCCGCCGACGCGGATGCGCCGGATAGGCTTTCACGTACGGGGGGGAAGGGGGGGAACCATGAAGCGAGACATGGATCTGGTGCGCGAGATTCTCATGGTGTGCGCGGATCACGAGCATGGGTACGCACCGCGAGGCTTGGCAATCAAAGGCTACTCGGAGGAACAGATTGGGCATCACGTCTACTTGATGATGCAAGCGGGGCTGGTCGAGGGTGCCAATGTTACAGCATCAGAAGACCCATCGCCACTGGCGGAACTGCTGTCCATGACGTGGGCGGGGCACGAGTTCCTGGAGGCCAGTCGCGATGAAGGCTTGTGGTCGAAGGCCAAACAAGCGGCCGCCTCCACCGGCGGCATGGTTCTCGATGTCTTGAAATCCGTCCTCATCGGCTTGGCAACAAGCGCGGCAAAGAAAGCGGCAGGGCTCCCGTGACTGAACGCGCCTCCCTCCAGCAAAACCAGCCCCGCGACGAGCAAGGAGCCGACATCGCTCAGATACAAAAAACCCAGTCAGGAGTACCCGCCGTGACCCGAACAGACCGTAACCGCAAGTCATCGAATCTACCGGCGACCGTGCTCTGGCCCGCGCTGGTCCTGGCCGCCATTGCAGCCGCCGCTCTACCGAGCCCCGCCGCTTCGCCGGGGGTGTTTAGCGTCCGCGATCACGGCGCAGCCGGCGACGGCCGCACGCTCGATACGGCGGCGATCAACAAGGCAGTCGAAGCCTGCGCGGCCGCGGGCGGCGGACAGGTCCTGCTGCCGCCCGGCAAGTACCTGTCGGGCACGGTCCTTCTCAAGAGCAACATCACCCTCCGGCTGGATGCCGGCGCACGCCTGGTGGGCAGCACCGACTTGGAGCATTACCAAAACTTCACGCCCCCGCCCGATGCCCCGGAGGCCAAATGGCTCCGCTGGCACCGCGCTTTGATCCTTGCCGACGGCGTGGAGAACGTGACCCTCATCGGCCCGGGCACCATCGACGGCAACAAGGTCTTCGACCCCAAGGGCGAGGAGCGGATGCGCGGGCCGCACACCGTCCTACTGGGCAACTCGCGGGGCATCGCGATCCGCGACCTTTCCATCGTCGATTCCGCCAACTACGCGGTCATGCTGGAGTTCTGCCAGCAGGTCGAGGTGCGCGGCGTGAAGATCACGGGCGGGTGGGACGGCGTCCACTTCCGCGGCTGGCCCGGTCGCCCGTGTCGCGACGTCTCGATTGTCGGCTGCCAGTTCTTCACGGGCGACGACTGCATCGCCGGCCGCTATTGGGAAAACGTGCTGGTGAGCGGTTGCGTGGTCAATTCGTCGTGCAACGGCATCCGGCTCATTGGGCCGGCCGAGCACCTGATCGTCCACGACTGCCTGTTCTACGGCCCCGGCCTCCACGAGCACCGCACCTCCGGCATCTTGAAACGCAAGAACATGCTGGCCGGCGTTATCCTTCAGCCGGGCGCGTGGGATGCCACCCAAGGCCGCCTCGACGACGTGCTGATCTCCGACGTGACCATGAAGGACGCCACCACGCCTCTGAGCGTCACGGTCAAGCCCGGCAACACGGTCGGGCGGATCGTCGTCAGCCGTATGACGGCCACGGGCGTGTATCGCGCGGCGTCGTCCGTGGAGAGCTGGGCCGAGACGCCGATCGAGCAGATGGTGCTCCGCGACGTAAGCATCGAGTACGCAGGCGGCGGGATGCCTCCGCAAGGCCGCACGTCGATCCGTTCGCCCGGCGTGGATACCCGGCCGCTGCCGGCCTGGGGTTTCTACGCCAGAAACGTCAAGCACCTGCTCTTGGAGAACGTGCGGCTGGGATGCGCGAACGACGACCTCCGGCCGGTGATGATTTGCGACGACGTGGAGCGGCTCGACCTGGACGGCTTCCGGTTTCCACAGACTCCCGCGGCCCCGATCGCCCTGGCCTTGAACAACGTGGCCCGGCTCGATGCCCGCGACGCGGGGATTGCGATGGATGGGCCGCAGTACGTGGATATGAAGCTGACTCTTGACGATCCTCCCAGCCCGCTCCGGGCGGGCAAGCCGTTTTCCGCGACCGTCACGGTCGAGAACTCCGGCGGAGATGGGCTCCGCCCCATCGAACTGTCGCTGGCCGGACGCAAGGCAACCCGCTGGGTGTGGCTCAAGCCAAACGAGAAGAAGGATGTCGTCTTCCAGGGGCTGACTGCGCCCGAGGCCGGGACACACCAACTTCGGGCCGGAGGGCTGACGAGGACCGTGCTGGTGGAACCGGCCCCGGAGAACCGGCAACCCAAGAAGCCGTGAATCGCCAAGGCGTGCGATTGCCGCGGTGGAAAGGATCTTTCGGGCCCCGGCAATCCCCCTAGATTGACGGGAAGACCGCTCGCAGACGGGTACGGCTACGCCAGCGGCCATCGAATCCTGCCTGATTGACGTTTACAGGAACGGATGAATGCGGCACATACAGGAACGGATGAATGCGGCACACTTTCGGCCGCGTCCAGCCTGCCGAGGCCTGGATCGGGCAGGGAATTGTGACGAATGTTCCCGCCGCTTGGGGGACCGGTGCATGGACGGCTGCCGGCCAGTATCGATCGTTGTCCCGGTGTTCAACGAGGCAGGGAACCTCCGTGCGTTCTACGATGCCGTGTCCGAGCAGGTGCAGCGGTGCGCCCTTCCCTACGAACTCCTGTTCGTCAACGACGGAAGCCTGGACGACTCCATGGCCGTCCTGCGCCAGTTGGCCGCGGAGGACCGCCGGGTGAAGGTGGTCGGCCTCTCCAGGAATTTCGGGCATCAGAACGCCGTCAGCGCCGGCCTGGAATTCGCTCGAGGAGACGCGGTAATCGTGATGGATGCGGACCTCCAGCACCCGCCCGATCTGATACCGCAAATGATCGCGGCCTGGCGCGAGGGATACCACGTGGTCTACACGGTCCGGGAGGACGACCGGCGGCAGACGGGGTGGTTCAAGCGATGGACCTCTGCCGGCTTCTACAAGCTGATCAACGCCCTTTCGGACATTCCGATCGCCGCCGGCGCCGCCGATTTCCGCCTCATGGACCGCACGGTGGTGGACTGTCTGGTGGCCATGCCGGAACGCTCCCGATTCCTGCGCGGGATGGTCAGTTGGGTGGGATTCCGCCAGAAGGGGATTCGTTACCGGCCTAATCCCCGCCACTCCGGAGAATCGAAGTACTCCGTGCGCAAGATGCTGGGACTTGCATTGCAGGGGGTGACGAGCTTCTCCTCGGTGCCCTTGCGGGTGTCGGGCTATCTTGGGCTTTTCGCAGCACTGGCCGGGCTGCCTTATGCCCTCTGGGCGATCTACGCCAAGCTGTTTACCGACATGGTTGTGCCCGGCTGGGCGTCCCTCTTGGTGGCCGTCCTCTTCCTGGGCGGGGTGCAGTTGATGTCGATCAGGGTGATCGGCGAGTAGGTGGGCCGGATCTACACCGAAGTCAAGCGACGCCCCCTCTACTTGACAGAGGAGATGATCGGTTTTGAAGCCCGCCCGCCGCGGCCCGACCCTCCCAGCGCCGGCGTGCCCTGGCATTGGCGCCTTTCTGACTCGCCGCAGGGGGCACCGCGAGGTGACGAAGTACCTCATCGTTAACGCGGACGACTTGGGCATCTCGGTGCCCGTCAACCTGGCAATCCGCGAGGCGTCCTGCCGCGGGATCGTCACCAGCGCGAGCCTGCTGGCCAACATGCCGGCCTTTCGGCACGCGGTGGAGGAGGTGATTCGACCTGATCCCAGGCTTGGAGTCGGCGTCCACCTTTGCCTGACCAGCGGTCGCCCCGTCTTAACCCCGGAGGAAGTGCCCCTCCTGGCCGATCCTGCCGGCGGCCAATTCAGACACGGTTTCCTCGGAATATGGAGACTGGTTTGCTCCCGACGGCGCGAAGAAGCCCTGCGGCAGATCGGGCAGGAATTGGCGGCTCAGGTGGATCGGGTCGAGTCGCTCGGCATCCGTCCCGACCATCTCGACGGCCACCAGCACGTCCATACGATCCCGCCGGTCTTTGACTTGGTGGTCCGGTTGGCCCAGGCGCGCAAGATGGCGGTCCGCATGGCCAATGAGCCCTTTCGGTTTTGGCAGCACCCAACGAGGCTTTTGGAGTGCCTGGTCAATGGCGGAGTGTTGAAGAACCTCGTCCTCACCTGCTTTGCCACGGTGAACCGGCGCAATTGGCCCGGGGTTCTAACTGCCGACCACTATTTCGGCATTCTGGACACAGGCCGGATGACCGCCGCCAGGCTGCGGAACCTGCTGCGAGCCCTGCCGGAGGGCGTTTCCGAGGTGACGATTCATCCGGGCCTTCCGGGCGATCCTGGCTTCCCGCTAGACGGGGAGGACCGGACTCTTGGACACCGCGTGCAGCCCTGCAGGCTGGCCCGGTTGGACGGGGCCGGCGCCTTGCCGGATTGCAGTGGGCAGGATCGGCGTTTTCTGCGGCGCCGACAGGCAGCGGAGGAACTGGCCGCGCTCACGGACCCCACGATCTGGGGGGCGCTTGCCGGGCGAGGGATCCGGCTGGTGAGGTTTGCCGACATTGAGGCTTCCCACTCCAGCGGGCGGGGCGTCCAGACGGCGTGATATTGTGCCGTCCATGGGAGTGGGATTAGAATCCCGCCGGCAACGCCCCCGGTTTTCCGTTTCCCACGCCATGAATGTCGCGCCGCAGCCGGATAGCCTCGTTGTGCCCTCCCGGCGGACGTTCCCCTGGGAAACGTTCGGCTGCGCGCTTTTGGCCGTTTCGCTGGTGGCGGTGTTGCCCATCGCCATGTACCGGGTGCTTAATGGCTCCGGCGGGAGCGACTTTCCGGAGTTCTACGCTGCCGGGCGGTACGTCCTGGAGCACGGCGAGATCGAGCCGACGGCTTTTCTCAAGTACTACTGGCCTTCCCTGGACGTCGCGTTTGCCGGGCTGGCCTGGATGCCGCTGCCGATTGCCGTCGCGGTCTGGTACGCGATTGGGTGCTTGAGCTGGATCGGGCTGTTGATGACGATCCATCGTCTGCTGGCATCCTGGACTGCAAGCCCGATGGCCCGCCATGCCGCTCTGGCGGCCGGGCTACTGATGTTGCCGTTGGCCTTGGATCATTTGTGCCTGGGGGCGTTCCACATTCTGATGGTGTGGCTCATGGTAGCCGGGCTGGCGCGGGTGAGCCGGGGCCGCTGTTGGTCGGGCGGGATTCTCTTGGGGCTGGGAGTGTGGATCAAGCTGCTGCCGCTGTTGGGTGTCGGCTACCTCGTCTTGAAGCGCAAGTGGCTCGCCGCCGGAGCGGCGGTCGCGACCGCGCTGGTCGTTGACTTGGCGCTCGCCCTCCCCGCGTTCGGACCGCAACGCACCTGGGAGCTGCACGTCAAGTGGTGGGAAAACCAGGGGCGCGGAGCGGCCGACCGCAACCTCTCCGACCCGGGCATCACCGAGGAGGACCGCATCACCAGCCAATCGCTGGCCGTGGTCCTGCGACGGCTCCTGACGCGCATGGGCTGGGAGGCGTTTCCAGGACGAAACTCGGTGTGCCTGGCCGACCTGTCCGCCGGGCAGCTCCGAATGGTCTACCTGGGCATCACCGGGCTCGTCGGGCTGGGAATCGTCTTCTACTGCCGGCGGCCCGGAAGCTCCCTCGACGCCTCGCGATGGGCCGCTGAGATCGCCCTGGTGACCCTCGGCACGCTTTGGCTCTCGCCGGTCGTGTGGAGTTATCACTTCACGGCAGCCACGCCGGCGTTGGCGGTGATCGCCGCCCGGCGCGCCCAACAGCCGCGAACGGCCTGGGCCACGGCAGCCCTTTGGCTGGTCGCGCTATGCCTCTTCGGATGGCGGTTGGCCCGCAGCTTCGGGGCCGTGCTGTGGATCACCTTCGCCCTCGGTGCGATCCTGGTTTGGATCTCACGGAAGCCCCCACTTCCAATGCCACCTAACGTAGGAGCGGAGGTGGCAAAGGGCGTCCGTTGACCAGAGCCGTTTGCTGGCGCGGCGCTCCAGGTGGTAGCAGTGCGTGGCCCCGTGGTACATGACCTGCCACCCCGACCGCGCCATCCGGTAGCATAGATCCACGTCCTCGAAGTACTTGACGAATCCCTCGTCGAAGTCGCCCACGTCCTCCATCGCCTCGCGCCGGATCATCAGGAAGCAGCCGGAGAGCCAATCGCAGGGCCAAGTGCCGCCCACGGGCATGTCGCGGTAGAGGTAGCGGTCCAGCGTGCGGCGCAACAGCCTCCCGAATCCCAGGCGCCGGGCCAGGATGACTCCGGGCGTCTGAAATCGCCTGGCCGGGTACGCGAAGGTTGCGTCCTCGTGGTAGATGCCGCAACTGGAGACTCCGCACCGGGGATGCTCGTCCATGAACCGGACCATCCGGCCGACGCACTGCTGGCGCGGATCGAAGTGCATGTCGGTGTTCAGCAGGAGCATGTGCCGCGCGGAGGATGCGCGAAGGATGCGGTTCAGGTTGGGGGCATACCCCAGACGCGCTGAGTTGCGCAGCACAAGCGTATCGCGGAAATGGCCCTGCCACTGGCCGGCGCCGTCCGCAGAGCAGTTGTCGACCAGGATCAGCCGCATGCGCATGCCCTGGCCCGAGGCCGCCAGCGTGGGCAGGAGCCGCGCCATCAGGTCCCGCTCGTGGGTGTAGACGACGCCGACGTCCACGTCGGGAGCGATGCCGCTAGCAGCAGTAGGACCGGCGTCTCGCCGGTCCGAGCCCGCCGCGTTTCGCACGACGGGCGAGACGCCCGTCCTACTACGCAACGAAGACGCCCGTCCTACTGCGAACCAGCTCATGCCGCCGCCCGCCCGCCTTTCCACTCCGGGCCGAAGCCCAATCGACTTCTGTCGGCCTGTGACAGCTCGGCAATCCGCTCGGGGTGGTCGGCGAAGTGCTCGCCGTAGGCCCGGAGCACCCGGACGAGTCCCGCGGGCTCGAGCGAGTCGGGATCCGAGGCGTCCAATCCCGCCGCGCGAAGCTCGCACACCCGCTCTTCCCCTCGGTCGAGCCGCACGGCGATGCTCCACCAAGGCTCCGCGCCGGAGTCGCCGTTGGGCTCCGCCCACGCGTATTCCTCGACCGCATCCTCCGATTGACGGAGGATCACCCGAAGGTAGCGGGCCCTCCAGGGCTTGACGCGATCGACCAGCCCGGCCCAGACATCGGCGGCGGATTGTCCGGCCAGGTCGGCCGCCCCGGGCAGCCGGTGCGCCGCCCCGCGCCCTCCCAGCCGCTTGGACATTCCTGCCAGCCCGCGGGCGAGGAGCCTCCTGATGAGGGCCATTTCGTAGTTGCCGAACAGCCGGAGCCGGATCGCCAGCACGATCAGCACCGCGGCGGTCGTCCAGGCCAGCGCGTCGCTGCGCACAATGGAGGCCACGGTGGCGGCCACCCCGGTCGCCAGGCACAGGACCCCGATGATGGCCAGCACCAACCACGGGCTTAGCCCGCGGTCCAGGAGCCGATGGTGGATGTGCTCCCGGTCGGCTGCGTCGAAGCGGCGGCCGGTGAGCTTGCGCCGGACCACCGCCAGGAACGTGTCGAATATGGGGAAGGTCATCACCACCAGCGGAGCGGTGATCGACAGGACGGCAGAGGTCTTGAGCGTGCTGCGCACGCCCAGGACCCCCACGACCAGCCCGATCACCATGCTCCCGGAGTCGCCCAGGAAGATGCTCGCCGGCGGCCGGTTGTAGACGAGAAACCCTGCCAGGGCCCCCATCAAAGCGACGGCGATCACGGCCACGTAGTCGTTGCCCTGGTGGGTGGCGATGGCGGCCATCGTCGCGGCAGTGAACAGCCCGACCATCGACGCTAGACCGTCCATTCCGTCCAGCAGATTGATGGCATTGATGCAGCCGACCAGCCACAGCACGGTCAGCGGAACGCCGAGCCAGCCGAGGTCGATCCACCAGCCGAACACCGTGATGGACTGCACGGAGTACCCGACCATCACGACCGGCAGGACGGAGGCGGTCTGAAGCAGCAGTTTGACCCGGGCAGGAAGGCGGCAGTGATCGTCCATGCACCCGAAGAAACAGACCAGCCCGGCGGCGGCAATCACGACGGCCGACAACTCCGCCAACTCCTCGCCTGCTCCGAACGATCCGAGTCCGGCCGCCAGCACGCCGAGAATCATGGCGAGGTACACGGCGACCCCACCCCAGACGGGTACTGGCCCGGGATGGAGCTTCCTTCCGCCATCAGGATGGTCTGTCACCCCCCATCTACGCGAAAACGTGCGAACCGCAGGCGTGAAGATCAGCGATGCGCCTAGGGCGGCAAGGAAAGTGACAACCAGATCGGCCATCGTGGCGGTCTCAGGGGGACAGTCTATAACTCGTTATGGGCATCAAGGGATGCGGAGAGCGTGCGGAAACCTATACCTGCTACCCTTAGGCGGGGCAAGACCAGTATCGCGGCCCGAACTCCCAGGCTGCGCGTCAAGCGGCCCTGGCATCATGCTCCTGCGCGGCCATCCCGTCTTGCGGGAGCAGTCCCGCGCGAACTGGTCGGAGCCAGACGCACCGCGTGCGCCAACCGTCCCGCACCCCTAGCGAGCGGTAGAACGGCAATGCCAGAAACCGCCACGAGATGCCGTACACTGGGGTCCGGGCAAAGACGAATTGAATGGCGTCGGCCCCTGCGTCCCGCGCCAGCTCGATGGCCCGCCGGGCGTGGCAGGGCCTGTCGTTCCAGCGGAAGAGCACGTACTTCCACTGAATGCGGGGCCTTGCCAGTCCCCGGGCGTCCCGATAGCGGACCAGGCCGGCGAGATTCCGATAGGCGCGGTCGAAATCGCCGCCCCGTTGGTAGCGACGCACCATGGCCGTGGAGATGCCGTCGATCGAGAAGAGAACGTCGTCCACGTGCATGGCGGCCTGGCGCTTCTCGTCGCTATCGAGCAAGAGCCCGTTGGTCGAGGTCAGAATCTCCATCTCCGGGTTCAGTCGGCGAAGGATCTCCAGTTGGCGGCCGATGGTCGGGGAGAAGAACGGCTCGCCGAGGTTGTAGAAGCCGCAATAGCGGGCGCCGAGGCGGCGGAGCGTCTGGGCCACGACCTCCACGTCCTCCGGCGACAGCGAATGGCCGGCCCCGCGGGTCTTCAGGATCCTCGGCCGGCAGCAGCTCAGGCAGTGGAGATTGCAGCGGACCGTGTTTTCCACGCTGAGCCCCTGGGGGAGCGAGAAACCGCCGAGCTGACCGCGGGCCTTGGCAACGGGCGCGAGGCTCAGGTGGAAGCACGCGGGGCAGCGGCTCGTCGGCAGTTGGCCCGCGGCGAGTCTCCGGCGAAACGCGGCGGCGACCGGCCCGGCAAAGATGTCCTCGAACCGGTGCGTGCGCAGGCTGCCCAGGCGGCCGCTCCCGTCCACGTCCTGGCAATTGCAGCTTACGGTCATGTCGGAATTGACGAAGATCCCGTCGCGGACCTCGCCGGCCAAAGCGCTGCAATAGAACCGGCGATTGGTCCATCGGGCGTGCCACTCGGCAAGACGCCCCAGGGCCCCGAGCACCACCTGGCGGAAGCGATAGCCGAATTCCTCTTGGCTCATGCCGGCAATCCATTCCTCATAAGAGCGTTCACAGGAGAAGGTCTTGGGCCAGCGACCTGATTCCAGACGAGTACTTTGCGTAGTGGCGCCGGAGCAGCTCGCGGCCGATCAGCGGCAGGCGCCAGGCCGTGCGGCGCATGCGGGCCTTGGCGAGGAAATGGCCGACCTTCTGCTTCAGGGCCGGGAGGACCGCGCCGTCGAGGGATGGGCCGCCGCAAGAGGCCAGCCGCTTCCAGGCCGCACGGTAGCCCGCCGCGATGGCCAGGAACGTCTCGCGATGCTGCGATTTGGCGCGAAGGTACTGCTGGTAGAGGCTCCGCTTTCCCGCGCCGATCTGCTGACCGGGGTGCTGACGGTAGGCCACCAGCGGCTCGTCGATCGCTGCACACCGGGCGACCGCCGCGATCAGGAGGGCAAACCAGCCGTCGTGGACCCAACCGGCGGGGATCGGCAGGATCAGGTCCCGATGCTCGGCGGCAAACGCCATCGTCGCCCCGGTGACCACGTTGTGCTTCAGCAGGACGTCCAACGCCCGCCCGTCGCGCACAAGCCGCTGCTGGCGCGAGGTAAACCGCACCGCGCTCCAGAGGCGGCGCCCCAGGTCGCGCCCGGCCGCGTCCACGAGCACCGCGTCGCTGAAAACCAGCCCCACCCGAGGGTCTTCCGCCAGCGCCGCGTGAAGCCGGCGAAGCTTCTGGGGCATCCACACGTCGTCCTGGTCCGCCAGGGCGATCCAGCGCCCGCGGCACAGGCCGACTGCCTTGGCAAAGTTCTCGCGGGCCCCGAGGTTCTGCCCGTTGATCTCCAGACGCACCTCGAACGGGGCGCCGGCAGCGAACTGCCGCACGATGGCCGGGGTCTGGTCCGTGGAGCGGTCGTCGCAAACCACCAACTCGTCCGGGAGAAGGTCCTGAGCGGCGATGCTGGCCAATTGCTCGGCCACGAAGGCCGCGCCGTTGTAGGTACACATGGCCACGGACACGCCCGTCCCGGCCTTGAGGCTGCGGCTCATGAGACCCTGTTATCCTCCGGCAAGCGGCCCGGTCCCCCGGGGCGCACTATCCCTCCTGGATGCCCGGGGCGAATGATAGGTCAATCCGGAGTGCTGGTCCAGGCCGATTCTACCCCTCGACATAGTGGCGGGCGATCGCTGTCGGTCCCGTCGTTTGATTAGACCCCGCATGCTGCGATGCGCTACCTGCTCGACACGGACACGTGCATCGGCGCCATGGGGAACGATCCGGCGGTCGTCGCGGAGAAGGCGGCGCGAGACGTGTCAACGGTGTGAAAGGTGAGAAGGGTGTGAAGGGTGTGAAGAGCCGGGACGAACGGTCATGAATCCTCGTTCTCTTGCCGTTGTCGCTCTTCTTGCGAGCGGATATTGG
>CAYGZI010000083.1:0-13654 GCA_964354245.1 uncultured Planctomycetaceae bacterium | reverse complement strand
CCGAGGCCGACGGCCGCTAAATTGAATATTTAGAGTCTGACCCCGATCTCTCCCCTTGGTGTTTATAGCCAACTCACCCCCGGCCCCTCTCCCGGAACGGGAGAGGGGAGTTATTGTTGCACGGCCGCAGCGTGCCGTCGCCCGGCCGTGGCCGGGGTGCGTGAGCGACTACTCTTTCTTTGGAGGCGTCGCGGAAGGCGCGTCGAGTTCCTTGACCCCAGCGCGGAGCGCGGCTGCGATCTGGCGGCCGGCATCGGGTTTGCGGCCCTTCTGCGCCGGGGGCGCTGCGTCCTTCAATCCGGCCAGGAGGCGCTCGCCGTTGCCTCCGGCCGACCAGCCGGTGAAGAGCGTGCCGAGCATATTGTCGGTGGCGTCCTTGCGCGCCGAGCGGATGAGGGCCACGGCGCCGTCGGGGTTGTTCCACGTGGAGGGCAACACGCGGAACCCCTGCTCCTGGAAGAAGCGGATCGAGGGATAGCCGTCGCGCTTGCCATAGTGCCAGTCGCAGAGAATGACGTCCTTGGGGATCCGCGAAATCGCCCGGTGCGTGCCGGTCTTGCTCGCTTCCCAAGTGCCGTAGGAGAACTTTGCCGCGTCCAAGAGCCGGTCGCCCCAGAGGAGCATCTCGACGCCGCGCTTCTCGACCACGTGGGCATGCAGCTCATTGACGACCTTGGCGAAGAGGTCGCCGGGGTCCTTGCCCTTGCAGCGAGGGCACTTGTCGCTGCCGATCAGGAAGACCTCGTCCATGCCGACGTGCAGGGCATCGGCGTCGAAGGCGTCGATCAGCTCGTCGATCAGGTCGAATACGACCCGGTTCACTTCCGGGTTGGACGGGCACCACTCGCGGCAGTAGATGCCCTTGTTGTCGGGCGGGACGTGGGGCGTCTCGTCGAACTGCGGATACTTCTTGAGCAGGGCCGCGGTGTTGGACGACCACGACTGGTGGCCCAGGCAATTGAACAACGGGATCAGGCGGATGCCGCGCTTGCGGCAGAAGACCGTCAGGTCGTGGGCCTGCTGGCGCGAGAGTCCGCGGCACTGAAGCTCGGGGTGCGAGCGGTAGTCGAAGCCGTAGTTGACCTCGAGGATCAGGACGTTGAAGCGCATGGGCACGAGGAACTCGTCGATCAACTGGCGGGTCGCGTCGAGGCGCTGCGCCTGGGGCCCGATCAGGTGCAGGGCCCGCCACGGGGCTTTTTTCTGCTGCCAGTCGGTCAGCCATGCCTTGTCGGCGGCGGCTGCGGAGGCGGCGGTCAGGGCGAGGAACAAGGCCAGCGCAAGGGCGGTCTTGCGGGCCGGTCGGCGTCGGTCGGATTTCATCGTGGGGTCTCCCGGGCAGAAGGAAGCGTGTTGGCCCGCGGGGTTTTTTCGGGGGCAAGCGCCACGATATCGCGGCAAGCAGGCGGCGTCAATCGGGCGAAGGGGTCGGGAGTCTTTCCACGTTGGTCGCCAGCGCGACCGGGAAGTCGGCGAGCAGCGACGCGATGGGCAGACGGGCACTGTCGATCGCACAGACCTGGCCGGTAAAGACGTTCGTCAGCGGGGAGGACGGCAGCCCTTCGACCACGACGGACGTATCGCCCCAGACCGCAGCGCCCAGGGGCGGCGGCGCCACGAACGTCTCCTGGGCCCAGGGCGTCAATTGGGCGATCAGCCGCGGCGCCACGACGATCGCGACCGTTGGATCGGAGCCGGGGACCTGGCGGTCAATCCGCGCCAGCGCGCAGACGTGCCTGGCCCGCGCCCCCTGGACCTCCAGGGGAACGTAATCTCCGCACTGGAACAGCCGGTCCATGCGGCGTCTGAGCTGGAGCGTGCGCCAGGTGACGAGGAGTTTGAGCCTGGGGTCGTCCGGGCGCCGGGCAAGCCGCCTTGCCAGCGCCAAGAGCGCCCGGTCGCCTTGGGCCACCTCGCTACGGAGTTCAGCCAGCATCTCGCGGCGGGCGGCGAAATCCACGGGCCGGCGGTTGTCGGGATCCACCAGGCTGAAGTCCCACACTTCCTGGCCCTGATAGATGTCGGGCACGCCGGGGGAGGTCAGTTTCAGCAGCGTCTGCGACAGGGCGCTATACAACCCCCAAGGGACGATCTGCTCGTGAAAGCGGCGAAACTCGGCTAGAAAGCGGTTCTTCGGGTGGTCGTCGAGCGCGGCGGCGACGAACCCGCGGACCGCGCCGTCGTAGTCGGAATTGGGATTGATCCAACTGGTGTGGGTCTTGGCTTCGTGGGTGGCCTTGTCCATGTAGACTTGCAGGCGCTCGACCAATTGGCGGAGGGCCGCGCCGTCGGGGGCGGCGAGCGGCCAGACCCCGACCAGGGTCTGGTAGAAGAGGTATTCGTCGCTGCGGCTGGGGGCGGGCCGGCCGTCGACCTCGCGGCGGTGGCGGCGGTTCAGACGCGCCCAGCGGTTCACCGCGGCGCGCCACACGTGGGCGATCTCCGAGAGGACGTCGATCCGCGCCCGCACGTCCTCGCTGCGCTTCGTGTCGTGGGTGGTGGTGGAGATGAGCGAGCGGGGCCATTGCGCCTGGCGCGCAAGGTTCTGGCGGTGGAACTCCTCGATCGTAGTGGGGCCCCGGACGGGGTCGCCGCCCACCTCGTTGACCGAGGCCAGCGGGAAGTAGCGGTAGAAGGCGGTGTCCTCGATGGCCTTGGCGGTCACGGGGCTGGTGACCTGCTGGAAGCGGCCGACGAACAATTCGCGCCCGCGGCGGCCGGCCTCGTCCAGGCCGGGAGGCATTTGGAGCAAGAGCACGTCGCGGATGAAGTCGAAGACGGCGGCGTTGGCGGCCGGGTGGCGGCGCTTGGCCTGGGCCACCGCGCGGCAGACGAACTGCCGGTCCCTCTCGGAGACGTCAGCTTCGCCGATGTAGGTGCGATAGACGGGAAAGCAGGCGAGAATCTCCCGCAGCGCGATCCGCAAGGTGTTGAGCGTGAAATCCCGCGAGCCCCGGTGCCGCTCGGAAATGCGGTTGAGGCGGTGGGCCAGCAACATGAGCTCGCTCGACATGGCCATGCGCATGATGAGCAGCTTCGACTGGTGCGCGACCTCGCGGAAGTCGGGCCGCCCGTCGATGAAGCGGCCGTACACCTTGGCCAGGTCGTCCAGCCCCGCCCGATCGACGAACAGCCCGTTGACGGAATTCAAGAAGTCGTAGCCGGTGGTGCCGGCCACGAGCCAGTGCTGGGGCAGGGGCTCCTCGGGACCGAGGATCTTCTCGACCACCACGTACAACGGGAGGCGCTCGACCGCCCGGGCCACGGTCTGAAGGAAGGCGGGCTCGACCTCGTTCCAGGGGGGCGGCTCTTCGGGGGGCTCCTGCGGCGGTTCTGCGGGCGGTACTTGCGGCGGTTCTGCGGGCGGTGCTCCCTGCGGCTCTCCGGCGCCGGCCTTTGCCGCGGGGGCGTCGGCCTGCTGGCCGCGGGCCCCGGCCAGCCGCTCGTACTCTCTGCGGCCGAGGGCCCGAAGAAAGCCCCACTGCAAGCGCCGCAGGTATTCCGTCGGGTCGTAGAGGCCGTCGATGTGATCGATGCGGAGCCCATCCGCGTCGCCACGGACCAAGAGATCGAACACCAAACGGTGGCTCTCCTCGAAGACCCTCGGGTCCTCGGTGCAGATGGCTGCCAGCTCGTTGATGTCGAAGAAACGCCGGTAGTTGATCTCGTCGGCCGCGGCCTTCCAATGCGCAAGCCGATAGGCCTGGGCGTCGAGCAAGCGGTCGAGGTCGTCGTAGCTGTGCGGGTCTTCGGGAGACCCGTTGAAGTGGGCAACGTTCTGCCGGACGAACTCGGCGACGGCGGCAGAGCGGCCGACGAGGCTGCGGATCCGGCCCTTGACGACCTCCTTTTCCCGCTGGCGCTCGGCAACGCGGGCGGGGTCCGCGTCGGTGCTTTCGGGCAGGTGCTCCAGGGCCGTGAGGATGCTTTCCAGCTCGCGGAGGTCCTCGGAGTCGGGCGGCAGGGTCTTCTTGATCTCGTCGAGTCGAAGGGCCAGGACCGAGCGGTAGGTGCGCGGGTCCAACGGCAAGAGCATCTGGCAGTACCGGACCCCCAGCGCGCCGTCCCGGTACTCCAGCTTCAGCTCGCCCGATTCCAGGACCTTCCCGTACTGATCGCCGAGCACTGGCAGGAGAACCTTATTGTGCAGCTCTTCCTTGACGGGGTGCCAGTCGATGTCGAAGAAGGCGGCGTAGGGGGAGCCGGGGCCGTTCTCCAGGACGTCGTGCCACCACAGATTCTCGGCGGGCGCCGCACTCATGTGGTTGGGCACGACGTCGAGAATCTGGCCCATGCCGTGGGCGTGCAACGCATCCACCAGCGTGCGGTAGTCGTGCGCGCCGCCCAGTTCCGGGTCCAGTTGTCCGTAGTCCACGATGGCGTAGCCGTGCGGGCTTCCGGAGCGTGTCTTGAGGCAGGGAGAGGAGTAGAGGTGGCTCAGGCCCAGCTCGTGCAGGTAGGGAACCAGAAGAGCCGCGTCGCGGAAGGTCCATTGGCCTTTCTCGAACTGGAGGCGGTAGGTGGCCACGGGGTGACAGAAGCGGTCCGTCGCCGTGCGCTCGACGGCCTCCGCAACCCGCTGGCCCCAAAGGGAAAGGTTGCCCATATCTCCTCAACTCCTGCCGAAAAGGATCTTGTGGCAAAAGAAGGGGGAGATCACGAAAGGACGAAAGGACGAAAACGCGAAAACGTGACGCGCGAAAAGGCTTGCGAGAGTGGCCCGGCAAGCGAGTTGCGACAGGTCGCCCTTTCTCGTTTTCGAGGTTTCGCGTTTTCGTGATTCGTTGATGATTCTCATCATGCGGGCCCCAACTCCGCTGCTACCGTTTTCCGAAGACCAGGATTTCGTAAGGAAGGAGCCGCTCCGGGGACTGATCCGCCCGGCGGTTTCCGCCATAACGGACGTCTTCCGTGCTAAGCAACAGTCGCCCGCTGCCGAGTTGCAGCGGCGGAAACGCGACGGATTGCGCGGTAAGATTGGCCACTGCCACGAGTCCGCTGTCGCCGCCGCGCTTTAGCACGAGCACGGGCCCGGAAGGGGACAGTCCCGTTTTCGCTTCGCGAAAACTGGGACAGTCCCCTGGGTCGTCGTTGCCGATCGCGCGGGCGGTCATACCCTGCCGGTCGCCCAGCGCCGGCCACTGGCGGCGGGCCGCCAGGAGGTCCCGATAGAGCTGCCGGAGCTTGGCGTGCGAAGAGCCTTCGGGCCAGGCCCAGCGTAGCTTGGCTGCGGCAAAGGTCTCGGGGCTTTGGGGGTCGGGGCTGTCCGTCCCCCAGAGAAACCCCTTGGCGGCGAATTCCTCGCGCCGGCCTCGCCGCACCGCCTCGACGAGCTGCGGATCGCCGAACGAGCAGAAAAAGGGAAAGGGCGCCGTCTCGCCGTATTCCTCGCCCATAAAGAGCAGGGGCACGCAAGGACATAGGAGCAGGAGACCGCACGCCAGGCGCTGCGCTTCCGGCGTCAGAAGGGTGCCGAAGCGGTCTCCCTTGGCGCGGTTCCCCACCTGGTCGTGGTTCTGGACGCAAACGACGAATCGCGTGCGGTCGAGCGTACCCACGCGGCTCCCGTGGCGCCGGCGGCGAAACGGACTGTAGCAGCCGTCGTAGACGAACACCCTTTGAAATGCTTTGGCAAGATCGGCCGGGCGGCCGAAATCGAGGTAATAGCCGTCGCGCTCGCCGGTCAGGAGGGCGTGGACGCCGTGGTGGAAATCGTCGCTCCAGACGCCGTCCAGACCATAGCCCCCCTCCTCGACCGGCTTGACCAGGCGGACGTCGTTCTGGTTGCTCTCCGCGATCACGTGGACGATGCGGTTCTGCCGGGCGGCCTCGCGTTGCACTGCGTCGTGAATCTCGGCCAGGATGTGTTGCGCAGAGAATTCGTAGATGGCGTGGACCGCGTCCAGGCGCAGGCCGTCGGCGTGAAAATCCCGCACCCACGCGCAGGCATTGTCGATGAAGAACCGGCGGACCGCGTCGCTCTCCGGGCCGTCGAAATTGACGGCGTTTCCCCAGAGAGTGCGATAACGGTCGGTGAAGTATGGCCCGAACCGGCCGAGGTAGTTGCCTTCCGGGCCGAGGTGGTTGTAGACCACGTCGAGGATCACCGCCAAGCCGGTGCGATGGGCAGCGTCGATCAGGCGCTGGAGGGCCCGGGGGCCGCCGTAGGTGTTTTGAACGGCATACGGGTGTACCCCGTCGTAGCCCCAGTTGCGCTGGCCGGGGAACTGGGCGAGTGGCATGAGTTCCAGGGCGGTCACTCCCAGCGACACCAGCTCGGGCAGGCGCGGAACGATCGCCTCCAGCGTGCCCTCGGGCGTACACACGCCGACGTGCAATTCATAGATAACCAGGTCCTCGCGGGGCACGCCGCGCCAAGCCGAATCCGACCAGGAGAAGTTTTCGGGAAAGAACACGGCCGAGGGGCGGTGTACGCCCTCGGGTTGCCAGCGGGAGGCGGGGTCGGGATATTCACGGCCGTCCGCCAGTTGATAGGCGTATCGCAGCCCCTCCTCGACCGCCTCTCGGCGGCAAGTGAAGTAGCCGAAGCCCTCCGGGGCCATCGCGGTTTCTTCGCGATGTGACCCGCACCACGTCACCAGGCGCACGCCTTCGGACGAAGGGGCCCAGACGCGCCAGAGGACGCTTCCGTCGGGCTGGCGCAGTGCCCCTTGGGGGTCGTGTTGCGGTTCCCTCTGCACGGGACTTCCTTACCGTTTCTATCTCGTGTTGTGATGCCCGTTCGCGCGATTCGTAGGCGGCGGCCAACGCCAAGAGTAGCCCGGTCACTCCGTGACCGGGAGTGCGGGTCACGGAGTGACCCGCCTACTTTGTCTGGGTATCTTGCGGCTGACTCTTCTGGAGCTGCAATCCGGCCATCGAGCGCCCGCGGAGCGAGTACGGCTGCCCGCCGGCAAACCGCGACTGCGGCGGCGGGGGCTCCGCCGTATCGAAGACCAGCTCCCAGGACTCACCCGGTTTGTGCTCGGGCAGCGTGAACGGGACCGTATCGACGCTCTGGTTGAGGAGCACGAGCATGGCGTGGCCGGCGAGCCGCTCCCCGCGATCGTCCACCTCGCTGATGGCGTCTCCGGCGAGATGGACGCCGAGGCACCGCACGAACGGCGCGTTCCAGGCTTCATCCGTCATCTCCCGGCCCGACGGATCGCGCCAATAGATGTCCTGGACCCCCGAGCCGCGGAGCGGCCGGCCCTGGAAAAACGTGGGTCGGCGGAACGCCGGCTGCTCGCGTCTCACGCGGATCAACCGCGAGACGAACTGGAGCAGGTTCTCTTGCCGTTGCTCGTGCTGCCACGGGAGCCAACTGAGCTGGTTGTCCTGGCAATAGGCGTTGTTGTTGCCCCGCTGCGTGTGGGCGAATTCGTCGCCGCTGCGGATCATGGGCACGCCTTGGGCGAGGAGCAGGGTCGCCGCCAGGTTCCGCATCTGCTGATACCGCAGCGCGGCGACGGCCGGATCCTCGGTGGGGCCCTCCGCGCCGCAGTTCCAGCTCAGGTTGATCGACTCGCCGTCCTCGTTGTTCTGGCCGTTGGCCTCGTTGTGCTTCTGGTTGTAGCTCACCAGGTCGCGGAGGGTGAAGCCGTCGTGGGCGGTCACGAAGTTGATGCTCGCGTAGGGGCGGCGGCCGCCGCGCTCGTACAGGTCGGAGCTGCCGCAGAGCCTCGTGGCCAGCTCCGAGGCGGTGCCGTCGTCCCCGCGCCAAAACCGGCGCACGGCGTCGCGGTACTTGCCGTTCCACTCGGTCCAACCGACCGGAAAGTTCCCCACCTGGTAACCGCCCTCGCCCAGGTCCCACGGCTCGGCGATCAGTTTGACCTGCGAAATCACGGGATCCTGGTGGATGATGTCGAAAAACGCTCCCAGCCGGTCCACCTCGTGCAGCTCTCTGGCCAGGGTGCTGGCCAGATCGAAGCGGAAGCCGTCCACGTGCATCGCCGTGATCCAGTAGCGGAGGCTGTCCATCACCAGTTGCAGGATCCGCGGATGGCGCATGTTCAGCGTGTTGCCGCAGCCCGTGTAGTCCTTGTAGTAGCGAGGCTTGTCCGGGACCAGGCGGTAGTAGGACGCGTTGTCGATGCCCCGGAGCGAGAGCGTGGGGCCCAGATGGTTCCCTTCCGCCGTGTGGTCGTAGACGACGTCGAGGATGACCTCGATCCCCGCGTCGTGCAGGACCCGGACCATCTGCTTGAATTCCCGCACCGACTTGCCGTCTTCCTGACCCGAGGCGTAGCTCGTCTGGGGCGCGAAGAACCCGAGCGTGTTGTATCCCCAGTAGTTCGACAGGCCCTTTTCCACCAGGTGACGGTCGTTGACGAAATGGTGGACGGGCATCAGCTCGACCGCCGTGACGCCAAGGTCCTTCAGGTAATCCACCGCCGGCTGCGAAGCCAAGCCGAGATAGGTCCCCCGCAGCGGCTTCGGGATCTCCGGATGGAGCTTCGTAAACCCGCGGACGTGCATTTCGTAGATGATGGTCTTGTGCCACGGCGTGCGGGGCGGCCGGTCGTCGCCCCAGGTGAACGCCGGGTCGATGACCATGCCCAAGGGCGCCACGGCCGCGCTGCTGCGCCCGTCGAACGAAAGGTCTTCCTTCGGGTCCCCGATCCGATAGCCGAACAACGCGTCGGACCAGGTCAGGTCCCGGCCGACGGCCTTGGCGTAAGGATCCAAAACGACTTTGTTCGGGTTAAAGCGATGGCCCTGCTCGGGCGCGTAGGGCCCGTAGACGCGATAGCCGTAGAGTTGTCCGGGGGCCACGTCGGGCAAGTAGCCGTGCCAGACATGGTCGGTGTACTCGGGCAGCGCGATGCGATGGGACGTGCGCGCGGCTTTCGCGGAGCCGAACAGGCACAGCTCCACGCGGGTGGCGTGCTCGGAAAAGAGCGCGAAATTCACGCCGCCGCCGTCCCACGTGGCCCCGAGCGGATAGGGCCGGCCCGGCCAAACCCTCATCGCACGTCTCCGGCTGTTCTGGTGGCCTCGGGGACCGGTCTACCACGGTCTCCCGGCAGCAAGCCGACAGATTCTATACCCGGGGAGGGCTTTTGCCAAGCTGCCAAGCCGTCGGAAGCGGAGCCGCCGGACAACGGCCACTTCGCGTTTCTCCTTTCTCCCGGTTGTTGGTCCTTGCGGGCGCGGTCAGTCAAACGCCCTCGGCACCGGCGGCAGGCCCTTGGTGAGCGTCGCGGGGGTGGTCCGCCCCGCCTGCGTGTAGTCGAACGGCTTGAAGCCGAGCTTGGTGATCGCCGGCGAATCGGGCTTGAGATGGAAGTCGCCGCCGCGGGCGTCGACGAAGAGCGGATCGGCGACGATGCTGTGCTGGTCCTGTTTGTGCTTTTCCTGCCACGCCTTGAAGTCCATCCCTTTGGCGAACATCACGGGTTTGCCGTCGGCGTTCCAGTAGAGATTGTTGTCGAGGGTGTAGTAGCCCTCCTTGTAAGTCCCCCAGCCGCCGCCGAGGATCACGCCGCGGTCGTAGAGCACGATATTGCGCTCGAAGGTGAACGAGGTGTGCAGGTCGCGGCGGTCGTTGCGGCGGATCATGCACTCCTCGCCGAAGGCGAAGATGTTGTTGGTGACCAGGTTGTTGCGCCCGTAGTGTTGGTCGAAGCCGCCGTCCTTGGTGTGGTGGACCAGATTGTCGTGGAGCACGATGTCGGTCGAGCCCTCGTCGGTGTAAAGACCCCAGCCGCCGTAGCCGAACGAGTGGACGTGGTGGATGTGGTTGTGGTGAATCGTGGTGCCGGGCTGGATGCCCAACGAGTAGACGCCGCCCATGTCGGACAGGACGCCCTGGCCGATGGTGTGCATGTGGTTTGAGGCGATCTCGTTGTGGTGGGCCTGCGACAGGCCGTAGCCCCACACCCAGCCCAGCGAGACCGACGTGTAGTAGAGGTCGTAGATGTCGTTGTGCAGCACCTTGTTGTAGGGGTTGTTGCCGATCCACACGCCCACGGCCGGCGGGTGCAGGCGCCCGAGGTGGGCGATGGTGCAGTTTTCGATCGTGTGATGCGACGCGAGGGCCTCGGGGTCCTTGGTCCGCCCGCGCTGCGCCTGCCACGGGGCGCCCCCGGCGTGACCGACCTTGACCCCGCCGCCCCCGAGGTCCCAAAGCTCGCAGTTGCGGACCACGTTGTTCTTGCAGTCGGCGCCGAAGCCGATGGCGTATCCGCCGGTGTGGCGCACGCAGCAGCCGACTATCGTGACGTTCCTGGCCCCGAGGGCGGTGATTGCCTCGGGCATGCCGATGGCCGCCTGAGGGATGCTCATCCCTTGGGGCGGGAGGACGAAGTTGGAGTAGGCCAGGGTGAGCCCTTTGAGTTGGACGTGCTCGACCCACTTGCGGCTGGGCACGTCGCCCCGGAAGAACACAAGCTGCTCGATGCGCGGGGCAACGACCACGGTTGACTCAGGCTTCTCGCCGGCGAGCGGGATGTACGTCAACTCACCCGTCGGCCGGTCCAGGTAAAACTCGCCGGGCTCGCTCAAGGCCTCCTTGACGTTCTCCACGCGATAGCGGTTCCCTTTGGCGTGGGCCGTGTAGGGTCGGGTGCCGCGGGTCGGGCCGGTGAAGGTGACGATCCGCTTGGCCGTGTCGATCGACTCGATCCGCAGTTGCGACTCGGACCAGATGTGGAACGCGCGGACTACGATGTCGCTCCGGTTGGACCAATCGGGCCTCAGATCGCCCTCGCCGTAGACGAATTGCGTATACCCCTTGGCGTCTGCCGGAGGCTTGATCTCGCCGGCGATGCGGAAGTATCCCTTCTTGGGCAATCGGGCGACGAAGCGGCGCTGGTCGCCCACGAATAGTTGCTGGAAGCTCCACTTGCCGGCCTTGACGTCGTCCAGCGTGACCCGCCAACGCCCGTTATTACCGACCTTCCAGCCGGTGATGCGCCGGCCGCCGCTGAGGATGGGCCGCTCGTCCGGGGCCGCCTCGTAGACGACCGGCGCTTCGGCGGTGCCCGAATCGGCCGGCTCGAAGACGATCGGCTCGGCCAGCTCGTAGAACCCGCCGCGGATGGAGACCGCGATCGGTGTCTTGCGCTGCGGCTCGCGGGCTTTCAGCTCGCGTACGGCCTGCTGTGCCCGGGCCACGGCGGCGAAGGGCTGGGCTTGGGTGCCCGGGGCCGAGTCGTTGCCGTCGGGGGCGACGTAGAAGTCGGCCGCAGCAGCCCAACTGGCGGCGATCACCACCGAGAGCCCGATGAGCCAGTTGCCTAAGCGTGTTGCGATCTTCATCGGTTGCATCCTTCCCTGTTGGAGATTAGTTTGAGCGTGTGCCACTGCTTCGCAGAAGCAGTGGCCCCAGCGTTCTGGCAGCACTGCTTCTGCGAAGCCGTGGCACACGGGCGGGAGGCTTGTTTCCCGTCCCGCGACCAGTATTATGGATGCGCCAGAGGAACTCAAGAGCCAAGGAGAAAACCACGAGCAACCGCAGTAGCAGGCGTGAATTCCTGAAGATGATCGGCGCAGGGGCGCCGGGACATCGAGTACGAGGACCGGCATGGGCACAGGCTGGACCGCAAGCTGCTGGCGATGCTGCAGAAGCACTAATCGCGAAGCCGCCTGAGGGCGAGCCATGAATAGACGACACGTCGTGCTGTGTGTAGGGGGCCTGTTGCTGGCCGGGTTCTGCTCCCACCTTGCGGCCTCGGCGGAACCACCGGCCGTAGCACGGATTGCCAATCCGTCCAACGTGGGGCAGATTGCCAATCTGCCGCATACGTTGGATAAGTACGGCGGGGTGGCGGGCATCGCCGGGCACGCCGGCGAGTCGTTCCACCTGGAGAAGATCGGCCGCCGGTGGTGGATGGTCACGCCGGAAGGGCACGGCGTCTTCATCCGGGCGGTGAGCAAGGTGGACGTCGCGGATTACGGCGGCAGCGGCGGGTTCCTTTCCTACGATGGCGTGTTTCTCCAGAGCGCCGCCGCAGCGATCTCCTCCAATCTGCAAGAAGCCGCCGCGAGCACCATCGCACGCGACGTGGTCCATCCGGCCACCGCGGTCACTCTGAAGACCAAGGGGGATTCACTCTACCTTGGCTCTTCGCGGTTCAAGCCTGTCCGTCGCTATTGGCGTAACAGCTTAGCCATTTCCCGTGACTTTGTTGGGTAGCGGAGGTAGTTTGCCAGTCATGAGATAGGTTTCCAGGGCTTCGATGACGGTGGCAATGGGATCATGGCCGCGTTGTTTTAGGGTCCGGTAGATACTCATGAGCACAGCCAGGGTTTCCGATCCGCGCTGGCTGCGGTTGCAGTAGCTGTTTTTGCGGATGATCACCGCGGGTCGAAGCGATCGCTCGCCGTGGTTGTTGTCGAAAGGAACGTCGGGTTGATCGAGGAAGTCGCGCAGCAGATGCACCAGGCACATCTGCCGTCGTGCGCAACGCACCTTGTTGTACGCGCCCCAGAAGTCGCTGACCAACGTTCCCTGAAATTCCCGGGTGAAAAACTTCTTCAGCGCGGGGCTGCCCCGAACCCGGTCGATCGTGAAATAGGCAAGCTGGGTGGCCGCAAAACACCACAACCAGCAGGTTTTCCCGGCCACGCGCCAACTGGTCTCGTCGGCATGCAGGACCGCCGAGGCCAGCGCCGCGGCTTGGATTTGTTCGTACCAGGGGTAGAGGAGGGCTTGCAGCCGATACCATTGCCGCGTCAAGGCTCCCGTCGAGAGCTTCAACTGCAGATGGTAATTGAAGACCTCGACGATCTTCCAGCAACGCGGACACCAGGCGCGATAGATCGCGTGCTCGGTGATGACCGGCTGGATGCCCGTGGGGATGTCCTCGGTATAGCGGGTCCGACTGCGGTGCCCCTGGCGAAAGATCTCTCTCGCCTGGGATTCGGTCGGTGCCGGCCCCAGAAAAGCGCCCCGAGTCGGCATCGCAGAGACTTCCGTGCCGCCTTTCATGGACCATAGTCCTACAACACTAACCGATTTTCACAAGGACCAACTGCAGACGGCCATTCTGATACGCAGTGTGCAATTTGCATTTCTCCCATGGCACCATTCTCTCCGACAACCTTTCCCAGGATCACGAAGGCTCACCCAGCCGCCCGAGGATGTCGTCGGCCAGTTGCTCGGGCGTGCGGCCTTCGGTATCGACCTCCACGTGGGCGGTCTGGCGATAGATCGGCTCCCGTTTGGCCAAGAGGTGAAGGATTTCCTCCAGGCCGCTGCGGTCGGTCAGGGCCGGACGGCGGCTGGCGGTCGTCGCGTCGCCGGACATGCGCGCGAGGATGGTTTCCGGCCGGGCCGTGAGCCAGACAACCTTGCCCGCGGCCCGCATGACCTCTCGGCTTTCAAGACGCATGGGGGCCCCGCCGCCGGCGGCGATGACCAGGCGGGTCCGCCGGCAGAGGTCCGCGATTACGGCGGCCTCCAGGTCGCGGAAGGCGGGCTCGCAGTCCTCGGCGAAGATCCGGGCGATTGCTTTTCCGGCCCGCCGCTCGATCTCCACGTCGGCGTCGATCCAGTCCCAGCCGAGGCGCTGGGCCAAGAGCCGGGCGAGGGTCGTCTTGCCGGTGGCGCGGTAACCGATCAGGACAAGGTTCATCAGTGTGCCTGCTGGGTGGCCTGGCGAATGACCTGCCGGGCCCGGCCCCACTGCTCGATGGACATATAGGC